>JACMNA010000156.1 GCA_014378765.1 Bdellovibrio sp.
ATTAGCTTGCCCGTAGGTCGTCGTGGTCACGCGAGTGATTGCACTCGTCGTGGTATTAATAGACCAAGTCGCATTACAGATGCTGAAATTAAATGAAGTTCTGTCGGGGCTAGGCCCCAAAATATAAGGAACACCATTTAATTTGCCAAACGAAACTGAAAGAGGATCTTGCCCGGCTTGAATGTTACAAAGGCTGCCAGTGTAATTAGGATCGGGAATTGACAGCTGTCGAAAGATTGCTAAGATTTTTTAATGAAAACATACTTGATCACCATTGCGTTCCTATTTAGTTGTTCGACTTGGGCCGAAAATGTCAAAGTACCAGTTGGCGTATTTAAATTTAATCATGAAATAAATATTCTACTGGCAAAAAAAACCGAATGGATTGATTCGCGAAATCAGGCGGGCAAAGAACGAGTTAAAGAATTGATAGCCCAGGCATGGGAATGCGTAGCTCAAACTGCCGTCACCTTCAAATGCAGCCGATCGTTTAAAAACGAACATTTACCTGCCCAACTTAAGCAAAAGGTTGAGGTTAAGTTCAAAGACTCTCAAGCTAACTTCGCACTCAAAAATACAGTGGGGCTAGTCAGCGAAGGCGAAGTCATCAAAGAATATGTAGTTTCACAAGAAGTAGAAATTAATGAGCACCGTTTTAGTTTTTACGAATTGAAAAAGAATGATGCGGGTCCTTTTCAGCTGCGTTTTAGAGAGCATTCAGAAATTAAAGAATTTTATTTAAATATAATAAGTGAAAATACGATCGCTTCAGTTATCACCGAAACTTTAACTGAAAAAAGCAAATCAATAACTTACTTTTTAGAAGTGCTTTTACAGAAATAATTTATTCTATCATCGGCGGCAGCGATTTCTCGGCCTTCGCGCCTAACTCTTTTAACTTTTCTACTTGCGAGATTAAGTTACCGCGACCGTGCGTGAATTTACCCATAATTTCACTGTGCGTCTTCTGGGCCGAATTCATTCTTTCACCCAAGACTTCTAAGTCTTTTACGATGCCCGCGAATTTATCGTAAAGTTCGCCGCCACGCTTAGCGATATCAAGCGCATTTCGCTGCTGACGTTCTTGCTTCCATAGCGATGAAACGGTTCGAAGAGTTGATAACAGGGTTGTGGGGCTAACGATCGCGATATTCTTATCCCACGCCTGTTCAAAAAGTTCAGGCTTCAATCGAAAGGCTAATGCGAAAGCTGGCTCAAGCGGCATAAACAGCATCACGAAATCGGGAGAAATTATTTGATCGGCTAAGTGATATTTTTTGTCAGACAGTTCATTCACGTGACGCTTCAAAGATTCAACGTGAGCGGCCGCGTGTTTATCGCGCTCGTGCTCTGGGGCCGAGCACGAAGATTCATAAGCCGTCAGGGTCATTTTAGAATCGACGATCAAATGTTTTCCGTCCGGAAGTTTAACGATGACGTCGGGTCGCAATATTTCTCCGCCGAGGCCGCGCAATGTTGTTTGCGTAAAGAACTCTTCGCCCTTACGTAGGCCTGAGCGTTCTAAGATATTTTCTAAAATCATCTCGCCCCAATTGCCTTGGGTTTTATTTTCACCTTTAAGGGCGATCGTAAGATTCTGGGCCTCTTTTGACATCGTCTGGTTTAGTTCAATCAACTTTGAAATTTCGCCTTTTAAATGGCTGCGCTCGGCGCGTTCGTTAGAATACGTGGCTTCGACTTTCTTTTCGAAATCTTTTATGCGTTCTTTTAACGGATCTAAAATTCCGGTTAGTTGCTTCATATTTTGATCTGACATTTTGCTGGATTTCTCGTCGAAAATTTTTTGCGCTAAGTTTTCAAACTGCATCGTTAATTGTTTTTGCAAATCGCCCGAGTGCGACATCTGTTGTTCTGCCGTGCTTTGCGCGACCTCATATTTTGTGCGCCACATATTGGTTTCTATTCGCAGACGCGAATAGACTAAAAAACCGACTAAAAGGCCTCCAACTAATATTCCAGCAAGGGCAGCGATAGTGGCGATAATCATCATATGAACTCCTCTAGAAAGACGTACTCAGGCTAACAAAATTTTGCTAGAATGTCCTCATGACAAAAGCAAAAGCCTGGTTTTTAGCTGCACGTCCCAAAACTCTGACAGCTTCATTGGTTCCCATCATCGCAAGTGCGGGCCTGGCGCGGGGTTTGGGTTATTCTATTCAATGGTGGATTGTTATTTGTGCGTTGTTAGTTAGCTTTTGTATTCAAATCGGAACTAATTTTGTGAATGACGCCATGGATTTTAAAAAAGGCGCCGATGATGAAAGAAGAATTGGGCCCATGCGAGTCACCCAGCAAGGCCACTTTACCTTCAAGCAGGTGATGGCTTTTGCAACTTTCTTTTTTATTTTAGCCACGGCCTTTGGCTTTCCGCTTGTTATGCACGGAGGGCTACCAATTTTAATAATCGGATTAGTTTCGATCATCATGGGCTATGCTTATACCTCGGGACCTGTGCCTTTAGCCTATCACGGGCTGGGCGATTTATTTGTTATTTTGTTTTTTGGATTAGTTGCGGTCGGTGGCCTTTTTTATTTATTAACGGGCACATATATTTTGCCGGCCTTCATCGTTGGACTACAAATTGGTTTTTTAAGCACAGTTTTAATCGCGATTAATAATCTCCGCGATGTTAATACAGATGGGCTGGTTAATAAAAAAACTTTAGCCGTGCGGCTTGGTATTACAGGCGCGCGCATTTGGATTGCCATTTTGTTATTCGCGCCTTACTTGGCCGGCTATTACTGGTTGGCCCAGCAGCGCTGGTGGGTTTACATCGTTCCGCTATTTGCATTTCCACTCGGCATTTCGATTGGTAAAAAGATTTTTCGTACTGAACCCAGTGCTGAATATAATCGATTCTTAGCCATGTCGGCCGCGTACAGTTTAGTTTTTAGTGTACTGCTGGCAATCGGATTTCAAATTAAATGAAAATTCAATACGCACCCTACTCGCTCAAGAAAAAAACTAGAACCAATGCCAAAGATGGCGGGACCAATCAAGAGGGCGTGTTAATCAAGGTTTCGCGGGGTAAGGCTTGGGGCGTGGCCGATTTATCTCCGCACCCTGAGTTGGGTGATTTACCTTGGCAGAAGCAACTTATAAAAAAAGGTCCACTTTATAAAAGGGCGATTGTACTTGCGCAAGTTGATATGATCGCCCGTCGAGATACCAAATCGCTCTTGCTGAATAGGTGGGTTAAAAATAATTATTTAGTAACTGATTATAAGAATTTTGATTTTACCGACCCGATGTATTTAGGGCATACGATTAAAATAAAAGGTGATCAATCGATTGAAGACTTAGTTAAAATACTTAACTTTATTAGTGGTGATATAAAAATTCGACTCGATTTTAACTGCAGTTTAAGCCTAACGCTTTTTCAAGTTTTTTTAGATGCCTTAACGCCTTCGGCGCTGAAGCACATTGAATATATTGAAGACCCGACGGCATTCAATTTAGTACACTGGAAAATGTGGAATAAAATCGTGCCGCTAGCCTGGGATCAACAGAAAGCTAGAGCACCTTTTCTGATAAATGCCGCCGATTATAAAATAATTAAAGTCACGCGCGAGCCCGAGCCCGGCTTGAAATGGAATTTACTTTCTACATTTAAACATTACACTTTAACTTCCGCCATGGATCACCCGGTAGGGTTGGCGCACGGGTTACGAATCGCACAAAAGTTAGCAAAAAATGAGTCTGGCTTTTTAACCCTTGATCTTTACGAGACGACACCGTTTCATCGTTATTTTATTCAGAAAAATAATGAACTTAATTTTTCAAACGAAGCTTTGCTTGATGCCGGCATCGGTATGACCGAAGAATTAGATAAATTGCGTTGGACCGATGGCGCCCTTTAATTTTAGCGAAGATGCCAATAATCAGCTTTTACTAAACCCGCGATTAAGCCAGGCCGAACAAGATTTATTTTTTGAATTACAATTAGCCTTTGAAAAAGAATTTGGTTTAAAAAATTATTTTTTGGTGCCTAGTTCAGGCTCTTCGAAAAAATTAAATGAAAGTATTAAACTAATTGCTCTGCACCGCGAGGCCGTGCTTAATTCGGCCCGTCGTTTTAATCAGTATTTTCACGCGAGTGCGAACGATCACTGGGGCCTAGTGTTACCCCTGTTTCACGTGGCGGGACTTGGCACTTGCGCGCGCAGTTTTTTAGCGGGCGCGAAGGTCATTGAAAATGGTGACGACCCAGAAATAAGATTTTTATCAATGGTGCCGACACAAGTTTATGATTTAGTTGTGGCTAAAACCCAGGCGCCCCCAAACTTAAAAAGCGTCTTTATTGGTGCTGGTCAATTGAACGAAGAAGTTAAGCAACTAGCCCTAGCTTTGAAATGGCCTCTTATCGAAACTTATGGAATGACCGAAACGGCCTCGATGGTGGCAGTTCAAATTAATAAAGCTTTAAAAGCCCTGCCCGGAGTCACTTTTCAGACAACGAATCAACAGCTTAAGATTAGCTGTGATTCACTGTTAACCGCTAGCATTCAAAAAATTGATCAAATGATTCAAATTAAAAAACCGGTTCAAGACGGCTTCTACCTAACGGAAGACCTAGCTGAGTTGCGTGATGATCTTTTAATTCTTAAAGGGCGGGCTAGCGAATACGTAAAGATCTCGGGTGAAGGCGTATCGCTATCGGAATTAAATGAAAAGCTTGAGTCGGTAGCGCTTAAACGGGCACTGCCATTGACCAGTTTAAGTCTTTTAGCAATTAGTCAGCCGCGTAAAGGCCACGAACTCATTTTAGCAGTGGAAAAGTCCGTAGATTCTGAGACAATTAAATTAGTAGTTCAAGAATTTAATCAAAAGGTAAGACCTTACGAAAAAATTAAAAAAACGGTTTTAGTACAAAGAATTCCGCGATCCGATCTAAAAAAAGTAAAATCGCAAGAATTAAGTGACCTAATCATTCAGACAGTGAAAGCGGAGCGCAGTAAATGAAAAAATATTCAATCCCTTGGGAAGTAGGCTCACTTTTTATCTGCACAAAGTGCGGAGCAAAATTTAACGAAAATGACTTAGCGGAAGATATTAAAAAAACACTTCGTAAAGAGCTAAAAGAAGTAGACGCCCACAAAAAAATACGGGTTATGACTTCGGGTTGCCTAAACGTTTGTTATCCAGAAGAACTTACTTTTACATTTATGCCTAACAACGGTGAGACTGAAGTTTACACGACAAGTCTTAAAGAAAAAGAGGCCACCGATGAAATCAGAAAATTTTTAAAGAAAAAAATATAGCCCTTAAGTTCCCATTTTCTTTTCGCTTTTTAATTCTTCGTGCATAATCGTTTCAATTTCGTCCGCCGACCAAATTTTACCTTTACCCACGCCTGGGCAAAAGCTTTCAACGTCGGCCTTCCAAGATTTTGCATTCATGACATCAGGCCAAAAGGGCCAAGTGCGGCACTGCGATGGCCGGGCTTCATATACTGAACAGCGCTTTTCTTTTAAAAAAAGACAATCGGGGCGACTGATATCTTCTTTCAGATGCCAAACCGGACCGGTGCGCTCGCAATAATTTTTTGTAAACTCACCCACGCGCACATTTAAATGCTTCGCGAAACGCTTGCGATCATCAAGGGTTAAAAAAACAAAGCCATATTCACCGTGTGAAGTGCAGCACTTGCCCGAGCCCTGACATTCAAATTGCAGTCCCTTAGCGTAAAATTTTTCTTCGGGCTTACTCGCAGGCTTTTCTTGGCTCATGGCAGTTTCTCGCTTTGATGATAAAAAGTTTTAAGGCCTAATTTAACTTCTTCGGGTAGATTAGATTTTTGAAATGTCTTTGGGTCAATACAGGTATGCACCATCTGAACGACGGCGTGTTTATGTGGACCGTTTAAAAAATCATAATGAATTTTAAATGAAGTTGATGAAATTTCGGTCACTCGAGCTTCGATTTCGTAGCTTTCACCGGCCCGAAAAGGGCGTAAATAATCAGCTTCAGAATGGCGAATCGGTACTAAAAATTTAGGCTCGGCAAACCAATCTTTCCAATCAAAACCGCAGGCCTGAATAAAACCTTCATAAGCGTTATGAGCCAATGTAAAAACGTGCGCAAAAAACATAATGCCTGCGGGATCAGCTTGATGAAATAGAACCGTCATTTTCGATTTGTAAACTTCAGACATAGACCAAGTGTATGCCTTAGCTCGCCTTGACTCAAGGCAAAGAATTAACAAAACTACAACGGCGTCATGGATTACAAAATATATTCAGCTCAAGATTTTCCGGCCTATTTACCAAAGCTTAACTTGCTTTACGATGAGCTATTCTCAGGTGGTAAGGGTTTTCGTTCGTATCTGGTAGGTCTAGTCAGCGAACCTCTGCAAGTTGATCCGCAAGTACAAAATTTATTAGGCCAAACAATTGAGTTTATTCACAATGCCTCTTTACTGCATGACGATTTAGTAGATCGATCGCACTTACGTCGTGGAAAAAAGGCTGCATGGCTTAAATACACCCCGGAATACGCAGTTTTAGCCGGAGATTACTTACTGGCGCGGGTGATGGTAAATCTATCTAATCACGGAAATATTCGATTGGTTCAGTACACCAGTGAAATTATCTCAGATTTACTTGAAGGCGAGTGGTTACAAGATTCACTGGTTGGAGATTTTTTTGTAAAAATAGAACAACTTGATCGCGTGCATTTTCTAAAAACAGCCTCACTTTTTAAATGGTGTCTGCGTGCGCCGTTCATTGCCCTTAATAAATACGAGGCCGAGCTGCACCAAATATTAAACGAACTGGGTTCAATTTTGGGTCAGCTGTTTCAACGAAGTGATGATTTACTTGATTTCAACATTCGCAATCATGAAGGTAAAGCCATACTAGGAGATTTGAAATCGGGCTATCTCAATTCATTCGGTGCTTTTATGACGAGCGAAATGAATAAGGCCGAAATTAATCAATTTATTAAATCGCAAACCCTTGAGGTAATGAAAGCCATTTTCTCAAGTGATTCTGCCAATGCCGAAACAATTTTTCAAAAAAAAGTTGCGGCCTTCGATGCCATTAACAGCAATTTGATTGAACTGTATCATCATCATCTTGTGACCTTAGAATCAATGCTCGTTGGGCCCGAGAAAAAATTAATAAAAAATTTATCACCACTGACTGAAATTTTGTACTGGCGCCGGAAACCTCAAGCGTGAGTGCAACTCGCTTTCAGACAATAAAAAAATCGGATCCGTTATTCATTCAATACCTTTGGGGAGAATCTCAAAGTGGAGCAAGGCCCGTACCAATTGAAACCTTTAACTTAGGTTTGCCAGAAGAAACCGTGACGTTTGAATTTCTAACTCGTGATCAAATTTCTAAAGTCAATTTTCTGACCTTTCTATCTCATTTTATAAAACTTAATTCTTTCACGTTAGTGCTAATGCCGTTATTTTTTGTTCTGACCAAAAACTTCGTTAACGATCGGTACAATGACCCGTTCTCAATTATTTTAGCGGCACTATCGATGATCTTACTTTATGCCGGCCTTAACATTCGCAATGACGTTGTCGACCATTTATCTGGATTTGACCGTGTTAATATTGCGTTTTACCCAAAGCCGATTCTTAAGGGCTGGATTACGGCCAAAACAGCTTCGCGAATTTCGTGGACGCTTATGACGGGTTCATTTTTAATATCGTTACCAATTTTCATTTTACAAAACGAGTTGATCCGGGTGGTCACTGGCGTAATTTTGCTGATCATAATGAGCCAGTTGGTTTCAAAAAACTCTTATAAGAATACCTTACTTGGTGAAATGACTTTATTTCTGCTATTGGGGCCCGCCTTAGTTGCGGGTTATCAAGTTTCGATGGGCGCCGGCATTGATACGGAGGTGCTGTCATTCGGCGTCTTATGGGGCACCGCTTCAGTTTTTTTAATTCACATCAATAACTTCAGTCATTTGGTTACTTCGGCGCAAGCGCGCATCAAAAATTCAATGACTAATATGGGGTTTGATAACGCCAAAAAATTTATAATTTTTTGGTGGTTTTTACTATTAGGAATGTGGATCGGATTTCACTGGTTCTTTATGCCTTTACTGAATACATTGCTATCGACGCTTATTTTGATCGGATTTTCGGTGCCGTTTTTAATTCAACTCAAAAAAATTAAAAGTCCGCTAGGGTCTGAGCTCCGTCACCTTAGAAAAGAGTCGGTAAAAATATTTGTGATGATCGCTTTTATTTTCTTTGTCGAAAATCTACTAAGCATAGGAACAAAATTGAATTGGACTTATTAACCAAGTTTTCTTTTACATATGAATCGCAACAACTGGCACTCCAGTGGCTGCAATTTCTGCAACATAACAATTTCAATTTTGAAAATATAAAAGAGATCAATCTAACCGGTAAAATTCCTATCATCTACGATATGGCGGGCAACAAATTTTCAATCGATTTCAATGAAAATCGAATCAATTATCATAAAAAGAAATCGACGATTAAATCTGAAATTTTAAGCCGCGCTTTAGGGGCGGGGCGCGCGGGTTTACGCGTCTTAGATATTAGTGCGGGCTTGGCTATTGATACAGTGTTTTTAGCCCAGCTTGGCTATCAAGTAACGGCGCTCGAAAGAAACCCATTGATATTTTTGGCCCTTCAGCGCGCTTATGAGCAATGCACTGAAGGTTTTAAAATAAATATTAAATTTTTTCATGCGTCAGCGATTTATTTTTTAAATACAAATTCAGAAATCTTTGACGTTATTTATTTTGACCCCATGTTTCCAGAAAAAACAAAGTCAGCCCTTCCTCGCCAAGAAATGGTATTTTTTAAAAGTTTGGTGGGAAACGATAGTGACGCCGTTGCAGTTTTAAAACAGTGCGTGCGGCGCAAGGGACTCAACCGGGTGGTGGTCAAAAGGCCCTTAAAAGCGCCGGTCTTGGGCCTTAAACCCCATTCGCACGTCGACGGAAAATTAATTCGGTTTGATATTTATGGAGTTCAGCATGATTAACGTGATCAAAGATGTGCTATTAAGTTTTTCGGCAAGTCGAAGTTTATACGAATCAATGATGAAGTACGATTTTAAAATAAACGAAAGCCGTAAAAGTATAATGCAACTTTGCTTTTCACATTTGGCGGCTTGGCCCGTTGTAGTTGGTATTTTATTAATTATGGTCAATCCGTTTAGACATGTGTCGATGGTGCAGAAAATTTTTGGCACTGAAAGCGCAATTACATTTTTTTTGCTGGATGGGCATGTTTCCTCAATGCTTATATTTAGCGTTTTATTTTTTTTCGCCGAATGGATTTTAAGAAAAGAACATCTGCTAACTTTAATTGTCTTTTTATTTTTGGTGCAAGGTGATTTACATATTCATCTAGCGCTGGCCTCCGTGATTGGTATCTATTTTTCTAGGTATTGCCATCAATGGTGGTTTCATGTGGGCTTAGAAAGTCGTACAAAAAATATTTGGCAAACACTAAGTAATATTCAATTAGCTAGTTGGCTGGTTGTGACGGTTGCAGCTTTAGTTGCCTTAGATTATTTGCAAGTAAACCAGTATTTTGCCGCTTCGGTTTCGGAGTACCGGCTGCAGTTTTTATTAACGACTCTTTTAGCGTATCACGCCCTCGCATTTTTTATGAGCGCGCTTTGGGGCCATTTTTTTGTAAGACAAAAAGTTGAGCCCAGTGATTTACCAACCTATTTCTCGACCGCAAATTGGATTTTGCGTTTTAGTATGAGTGGTTATTTAAGAAAACTGTTAACTGACAAAACAGCTTCCGCGCTGGCGCATCATCAGCAAGCCATTGCCAATTTCAAAGAAATCAAAGATCAAAGTCCAGGCCTTGAGTTTGGCGCGATCAACTCAACGTTGGTAAAAGAGATTTCATTTCTAGAACAGGCTTCTTCACGGTTGACCATCGAATAGGTGATACGCACAATAAAGTCATGGCTCAAGACGAAGAAGTAGCTGCGCTGAAGAACAAAATTACTGAACTTGAACAACTGCTGCAGTCTAAAAATATGGAAGTAATGACCTACCGGCAAGAGCTCGCGAAATTTTCGCAAGCCCTTGATCGACTGATGGTGCAGATCTCGGGCGACATGCCCATGTTAGCCAAAGTACAAAAAGCCATTACCCCTACCGAGCTGCCAACAATTCCTGGGTTTGAAATCAGCCGCAAGTTTGTGTACGGCACTCAATCGGGCGGCGACTACTTTGATGTTTTTGAACATGAAGATAAATTTCGTTTTGGATTGTTAGTGGCCTCATCATCTGGCTATGCTATGTCGGCCTTATTTTTATCGCTGATTCTAAAAATATCGCACGTTCTTGAAGCCAAAAAAGGAACTCCTCCAGATCGGATCATGCAGCAAATTGCTGAAGATTTAAAACCTTTGGCCGGCCCCAATGATGTTACGCATGCATTTTATGCGGTCATTGATCGTCGCGATTACACGTTGAAATTCTGCAGCGCAGGTTCTATCGGCGCGTACTATATGTCACCCGGAAAATCTTTGCAGACTTTAAAATCATCGCTAAGCCCATTTGGACAGTATTTCGCCGGACAACTTTCGTGCGCATCGATAGAATTAGATCCACGCTCGCGAGTATGTATCGTTACGGGAGGCCTAACGGATGTTTTGGGTGAAGAGCAAATCGTAAAAATAATTAACGACACCGCCAAAGCGGGCGTTCACGACTTACGCAACGAATTACTCTTTCAAGCACAAAAGAAAACAAACCTGGTCGAGCCTTTACGGGATCAGACTGTCGTCGTGATTGACGTCAAAGACCGAGTGATAAAGCTAGCCAAATAATCATGCGTTTGTTAGCTTGAGTGATTCCATTACATAGAAAAAACAGAGGTAAATATGTCAGAAGTAAATATCTACGAAGGCGCGGTTGATAAGGGGCTTGAAGGCGTTGTAGCGTGTACGACGGCCGTTTCATTTATTGTTGGTAATACTTTAATTTACCGTGGTTACACCATTGAAGATTTAGCCGCAAAATCAACTTTCGAAGAAGTCACTTTTTTACTGTGGAACGATCGATTACCAAGTAAATCTGAATTAGAAAATTTCAAGAACGATCTTAATAAAAATATGACGTTAGATCCAGCATACGTTCAAGTTTTAAAAACTTTGCCAACTAATGTTCATCCGATGGCGTGGTTACGTACGGCCGTTTCACTTCTTTCGCATTGGGATGGCGATGCGAACGATAATTCGCACGACGCAAATTTACGTAAGGCCATTCGATTGACCGCGAAGATGGGTTCAATCGTAACAGCATTTGAAGCCATTCGAAATAAGCGCGAAGTTTTAAATGCAAAGCCAGGCCAATCAATGGCGTGGAATTTCATGTACATGTTAAAAGGCACCGAGCCCGACGCTGAATTTGTAAAACTTTTTGATACGTGCCTTATCTTACACGCCGACCACGAATTGAATTGTTCGGCCTTCGCGACACGCGTAACAACTTCTTCTCTATCAGATTTACATTCGGCCGTAGTTTCAGCGATCGGCGCCTTAAAGGGCCCTTTGCACGGTGGAGCCAACGAACAGGTCATGGTTATGCTTGCTAAAATCGGTACAATCGAAAAAGCACAGCAGTTTGTTAAAGATGCTTTGTCGGCCAAAGAAAAAGTGATGGGAATTGGCCACCGCGTTTATAAAGATGGCGATCCGCGCGCCGCGATATTAAGAAAATTTTCAGAACAGCTTACAAAAAAGATCGGTAAGCCAGAACTTTACACAATGTCGGCTTTAATTGACGATACAATGCAAAAAGAAAAAGGCCTGATGCCAAACGTCGACTTTTACTCGGCCACCGTGTACCATGGTATGGGCATTCCGACTGATATTTTTACGCCAATCTTCGCTGTATCTCGAATTGCCGGTTGGATCGCCCATGCAATGGAACAGTATGAAAAAAATCGTATTTATCGTCCGCGCGGGCAGTGGATTGGCAAAGCCAATCTAACCTGGAAGCCGGCCGAGCAAAGATAATGATGAAGTATTTAGTTTGCTTACTGCTTAGTAATTTTTTATTTTCGTGTGCCTCGGTGATGAAAGATCCGCAAGTGAACATTACCAATGTTGATGTCGCGGATGTGACGGCAAAAGACATTACGCTTAATTTAAAACTAAATATAATTAATCCTAACGGCATTCCCATTAATTTAAAAAAAGTAAATTACGCTTTGCAAATGTCGGGTAAAAAAATTGCCGAAGGCGTATTAAACCAGGGCGTTAATGTTCCGGCGAAGGGCCAAGCAGATGTGGTTGTACCGGTCAAATTTAAATTTAATACGCTAGATAGTTTGGTGAGTGGGTTATTAAAAAAAACAATAAGCAAAGACTACGAATTAACGGGCACGGCCGATTTGGGTATTATTAGTATTCCATTCACAAAAAAGGGCGAACTCGATCTTAAACTTAAGTAGGCGGTTAGCATGGCTTCGGTATTTACAAGAATTATTAATGGCGAGCTTCCGAGTTATAAAATTCACGAAGATGATTTAACAATTTCAATTTTGACAATTGAACCAGTTAACCCTGGGCACGTATTGGTTATTCCTAAACAAGAAGTAAATCATTGGTTTGATGTGCCCGCTGATGTTTATACTCGCATTGGTTTAAATTCTCAAAAAATTGCAAAAGCCATTAAAGCTGTGACCGGTTGCCCACGCGTCGGTACCATCGTCGCGGGATTTGAAGTTCAACACTATCATCTGCATCTTATTCCGGCCTGGAGTATTCCTGATCTCGATTTTAAACGCGCCAAAAAATTGCCAGCAGACGAGATGAAAGCCATTCAACAAAAAATTGTGCAAGCTCTGCAATAATTAACTCGATGTCTCATAACAAAATGTTATGGCGTCTCAAATAAAAATACTTTTGTTAAGATTTTGTAAATAGGTTATTCTTTTGGTAAGTCGTTCTAACGATTGGAAAGGTGGTGATGTTATGAATTTATATGACATAACAAAGGCGGAGGTACTGGCTTCTTAGCCGTACTATCTTAGACGCGGTTCGAGGCTTTTGAAACCTCCGCCATTAGCGTCATGAGGGTGATCGATAGGCTCCAATGGGGTACGTCGGTCACCTTTTTTTTATTTCCTTACGCGCGAAGTAAATACCTTGTAATTCAATCAGATTCTCATAAATTCAGAAAATGCAAATTCGTAGTTACATTCAAAACGCTGAGACCGCGCTACCTGAACAATTTGCCAAGAAAAATCCATTCACGGGCCAGATACTGCATTCGGTTGATTCGTGCGGACCTATCGAAATCGTTAAAGCTATTCAATCGGCTCAAAAAGGTTTTGCCGAATGGAAAAAGAGCTCACTTACAGATCGAATTCAACTACTACAAGCCTTCGCAGCTGTACTCGAGGCTCATCAAGATGAATATGCAAAACTTGAAGCCCTTGATCAGGGGCTGCCCTTTAAATTTGTTAAGCAGTATTCAATTCAGTCAGCAATAAAAACATTAAATAATGTTATTCAAGAACTTTATGCTTATAAGCCCACCGAAAATAAAGTGTATTCTCCAATGGGCGTGATCGCGATTATCTGTACGTGGAATCTTTCACTGCGCGTGATCAGCGAAAGACTTTTCGCCGCCCTCGGAGCCGGCAACACCGTCATTGTTAAAGTTTCATCTGATTCGCCGGTTACGGCGGTTATTTTACAAAAACTAATTCGACAATGCAAAGCCCCCGAAGGGCTTATTCAAGTTGTAACTTCAAACCAAGCTGAAGTTAAAAATTTGTTGGTCACGCACCCCGGAATAAAAGCGGTGTCATTTGTGGGTCAACTTCAAACGGCCGCTGAAATATTAAAGCAAACTTCGGCGCAAAGTTTGGCTCAATTTAAAAAAATTCAAATCTCATCAGGATCAAAAAATACGGCCGTGGCTTTAACCGAACCCAACGACGAAATTTTTAAACTTGTTACTGAATCTTTTATGATCGGACAGGGGCAGTTAGGCTGGAACTCTTCAAGATTATTTATCTTAGAAAAGCACGAAGAAGCTTGGAAGCAAAAATTGCAAGACTATTTAGGTCATTTAAAACCTTGCGAATCAATTGATGACGAAACCTCGTTATGGACTCCGTGTATTAAAAAGGAATCCTTTGAAACTTTTGCCGAGCTAAATTCCTTAGCGCGGGCCGATCAGGCGCGGCTGCTTCAGGCTGGCTATCCATTAAATGAAAGTCAAAAGCATTGCTATTTGCCCGTTACATTCACGCAAGACATGTCGAACTGTTCAACCTTGCAACAAGATCAAGTGCTGGCGCCCCTGTTTATTTTATCGACCGTGAAATATCCATTTGATGTCGCTAAGTATTCAAACGTCTCTTATTTTGGCTTGGCGGCACATCTTTACGGAGTAGAATCCAAATTAGACAA
The DNA here is from genome assembly GCA_014378765.1 of Bdellovibrio sp. Lineage (GTDB taxonomy): Bacteria > Bdellovibrionota > Bdellovibrionia > Bdellovibrionales > Bdellovibrionaceae > Pseudobdellovibrio. Next base: position 14,421 of record JACMNA010000156.1, read on the forward strand.
AGTCGCCGAATCGCTTGAAGTAGGCTTAGTTTGTAAAAATAAATGGTCAGTTCAAGTCGATGGCCCTACGCCCGGCATCAAACAGTCGGCATTTGGCATTCAAGATTATCGGGTCTTTGGCGATTTTTTTGCAAACGTCAAAAACCTGACTTAAAACCTATTGAATCGAATGAATTTTGGCGCGTGTTCTAATTTCACACTGGGGGCAATGGGCTTCTTCTTTGACTTCACCAAGGCCAATATTTTCGTACTTAAGTTCAAGTGAAGTATTGCATAGAACACAGTTGCATTGAATTTTCAGGTAAGCCTGCTGCGTGCTTGAATCGGCTTTTTCATAATACTGGATATCTTTCATGATTCTCCTTAAAAGTGCGGTCAGATACCAGATGTATTGCAAGATGCAGGCACAAGACCATAGTCCGAAGTTCGGTCGTGAAAGTAATTCTATTCTTATCTTAGTAAGCTCCCGTTAATGCAAAACCCGTATGCAAAGGGAGATTTATATATGTTACATAAGATTTTTTTCATTATTATTCTATTCAACTTTTCCGCTTGCATGAAGGTAAAGAAAAAAGGCGATGAAGCAAAAGTCGCACTGCCGGCTGAATTGGGTGAAAGCCAAGAAAACCAAATTAATAAAGGTAATCAAGTTAATTACCGCTATATCGTTGATGGTCGCGCAAACTATCAAGAAGTTATTTTTAGCTTTCCTGCCGACTGGCCTAGTGAAGTGATCATCAAAAAAACCGAATGCATTGATGGCGCAAAAACTTCCGAAACTTTAGTTAAGCTAGACGATTCAAAAACATGGAAAGATTTTTTAATTGGTGACAATAAAACTAACTATCAATTTTATAAAGCCGGTTCAGATTTAAAAGTATTAGATGAAGTTGAAGTGGTACCTGCCTTAAGCCTCGATTTAACCAGCGATTTAAATTTGGCGCAGAAATATAAACTTAACTCGAAAACCAGGCATATCTTCTTTAAATCTTTAAAATTAAATGCCAACACGCATTTATACATTGAAGATTTTTCGGGTAATTTAAAAATTGATCATCTACTTTCTACTCAAGGGTCTCTGCAAACATTTCCCGAAAACGCTAAAGCTAAGTTAGGCGTCAGTGGTCGATCGGGAGGTTTAGTCAAAATTGAAATCTTAAACGGTGAAGGTGATTTTACCATTAATATGATGGGTGAGGCGGGCGGGGATGGCTTTACTGGTGAAACGCCATCGATCGCACTAAAAGGCACCTCTGGAAAACGTGGCTCTGTGGCAGGTTTTGCCAATGAATATGCTACAACAATTATAACCTATATCAAATGCGTCGCGCCCGGCGGACCGGGCACTGCTGGCGGTAAAGGTTCGCGTGGCAATCCGGGAAAAAATGGCCTCAATGGTGGCAATTCGGGACGGGCGATTGTCTACAAAAATGATTTACGGTTGCAAATTAGTTTGTACTCCGTCGCGGGTATAAAAGGCTATGGCGGGGTAGGAGGACGTGGGGGTGCCGGAGGCGAAGGCGGCTTAGGGGGTGATGGCGGCGATGGCGATCCACCGGGTACACCATCTACTTCTGCTTGGGCTGGGGGGGTTGCAGTTTCGGTTACAAGCGCGTGTGCAGACGGAGCGCAAGGTGCTAACGGACCCGAAGGTGATGCCGGTGTTGACGGGCATGTCGGAGTTGATGGAACAATTTCGCAAAGTTCATTATACGTTGGCGGCGTTAGATCTGCTTTTGCCAATAACTAAATTAATTTAGAATGTCATTTTAATTTTACTATCGAGTTGGTGTTTTTGAAAAGCCAGCTGCACCAGCTCGGTAATTAAATCGGTATATTTCAAACCAGTGGCTTCCCACATTTTTGGATACATCGATATTTTCGTAAAGCCAGGTAACGTATTAATTTCGTTCACATAAATTTCGCCATTCTTTTTAATAAAAAAATCTACTCGCGTAAGACCATCACAGGCCAAGCACTGAAACGTGCGAATCGCTAAAGCCTGAATTTCTTTAACTTGCTTTTCATCTAGGTGCGCGGGAATTACAATTTCTGCTCCATTCGCATCTAAATATTTAGCTTCGTAAGAATAAAATTCGTGTTTTACAATCAACTCGCCAGGTAATGAGGCTTTGGGATTTTGATTAAGGCCCATAACCGAGCACTCAACTTCTTTGCCGTCTAGAAATTCTTCGGCAATCACTTTATGATCGTACTGAAGCGCATCCATAAGTTTCGGTCCGTAGTCAGCCTCCGACTTAATCTTATGAACCCCAACGGAAGAACCAGCATTTGCCGGCTTAATAAAAAATGGCGAACCTAATTTTTTAACGACATCATGGTAAGAAATGGGTTCATTGTTTTTTAGTAAAACATATTTTGCATTTTTAATTCCGGAGTCGGTCATCAGCCTCTTCATAAACTCTTTATCCATGCCCACGGCGCTGCTCATGACCCCGCAACCAACGAAGGGCAGATTAATGATGCGAAATAATCCTTGCAGGGTGCCGTCTTCGCCCATGGTGCCGTGAATAATGGGAAAGGCACAATCAAGTTTGCGGCGTTCTTGGGTTTTAAATGAATAAATAAAAGGGTTAGATTGATGTGAAATTAAAGTAACCACATCTTCATCTACCAATTCAACATCATTTAGCGATTTGTGTTTATTAAAAACGTCACCACTGGCAAATTGGTACCAGGTGCCCTGCTTAGAAATTCCTAAATAGATTAAATCAAAAGTATTTTTATCTAGGGCATTACATATATTTCGAGCCGAATTCATTGAAACTTCGTGCTCGGCCGATTTTCCACCAAATAAAATTGCAATTTTCTTTTTCATGAAACCAGTCTGCCAACATTAACTATTGTCGACAAGACCCGTTTTTAATTGCGGCCAAAGGCGTAGCTATTAATGGTGTAACAGTAGTCGACCAGAATTTGTTGAGAACTCATGTCGAAAAGTCCTCTTTGACAGTATTGCAGCATGCGGGAAAGAAACGGAACATCATTGCTAATTACTAGTTTAATGTGCTGGCGTTTTGGTTTGCCATGAATATCAAATTCGTTCAGCAACACTTGATCAAACTCAATTTTTCTAGCTTTAATAAAACATTGGTAAGCATTCGTGCAATTGTGCTGAGGCGCAGTTGCCGGCGGAACGAAGTAATCTATTTCGACGGAGCTCATGTTATGGCAGCTTTGCGGAAATTCGCCTTCATTTTTACAGTAGTAATTCATGACGGCAATAAGCCGTTCAAATAAATAAGTGGGTCGTTCATTTTCTGCCAGCGGGGCTAAGGGGCGCGTGGCCGTAGGATTTGGATCATATTGCCATAGCCAAGACCACTCACGAGTTTGTTGCGTTGACTGCCCATTTTGATAAGTGATTTTTGTGACTTGAGTATCAAATTTAAAATGGTCTGGGGTAGACTCAACAGCTTTAACGGTCATATCTTGCTGTTCAATCGTTTGTGAATATGTATCTTGAATTTTTTCAGTTAAAATATAACTGCTGAATTCGTCTTTTTTAATATCGTCGATAAAAAGCTTATCGCCAAATTCTTCTTTAATGGCCGTTGACAGCTCAGCCGGGGCAATGGGTGCTCCTAAATTATCATCATTTAAATTTTGGCGCTTTAAACATGAGGTATTAAAAAAGAGAGAACTTAAAATGACTAGTATAACCAAAGTTAGCTTCATATTGAATCCCAGCCCCACACCCAAATAGGTAACGGTAACAACGTCGTTAATTTTTCTTTCGTTGCGGCCGCCATAAAATCAAGATTCGCAATACTCATTGGGCCAAAAAGAATTTGAGTTAAATCTGTTTCTTTATCTAAAGTGTATAGATCGGTGCCGTAACCAAAAATGATCATGCCGTTTTGCTCTTCTAAAACGATTTGTTCCAACCCTTCGGCGCGAAAGGCACGTTTTATTTTGGCGAAAAGCTGTTTTTTGTTGATGAGCTTGAGCATACCTAAAAATCCCTGATGGGCTAGCGCCGTGCAAGCTTCCAAGTTTCGATGCAAATTTTCAGAGTGTGAAGGAGTCATAATCGTCAGTGGACTTTGCTTCTGCTGGTAAATATAATTAAATAGATCCATCAAAGCTTCAGTCTGTCCGGCCCATTCGTGCACGTAATTAATTAAATCAAGGCCTTTACCTTCGACCGCGTAAGCCACGATTTGGTTTTGTTGGTTCCAAGCGGTGAAAAGATTTGAATTTGGAATTTTCAAATACTGTTTAAAATCATCATTGCTGCGTAGAGCATGTACCGTGTGCTGCGAATACAAGCGGTTCAGGGCCGCCGGGTCTACGTTATTGCCTGATTCAAAACGAAGATTTTTATTTTTAATGGGCTTTGTCGATTCAATCACATAGCTGTAATCGAATCCCGCTAATTCAAACCCAAGCTTGCGATAAAAATCAAATTGGTCGGTCCATAAAACGACTATATCGCATTGCTGTTCTTCGGCCATTTGAATACAACGCTCAATGTTCTTGCGACTGTGACCGCGTTGTCGATAATTCGGATCAGTTACGACTGAACCAATAGCGCCCACTTTAAAAATTGCAAAGGGAGTTTTAATTATTAGAGTTTTTAGCACCGCGTGCGAAACAATTTTTTCATCTTCGGTGATGATACTCATGTTATGAATGTTATTTTGGGTGAGTGCCGTCGGATATTCACTGGTGATTGTCCATTTTAAATCTTGTCGCAGGTTAGCATCTAGAAAATCAACAACTTGTTTGAGCTCGTGCGTCTCAGGCGGGCGGGGACCTTGCATTAATTCCTCCTAAAAGACTTATTTTACCTGTTTTTAGGTCGATCTTGATACGTCCGGTGAGTTGAAATTGACTTAGGCCTAGAAATTTTTTACATTCGAGTTCATTCGGGGGTCGACTTGGCTGATCTAACGCAAAAATGGAAAGATAATCAACCTGGCAAAGTGTTTGTCGATCAGTCTTGTATTGCGTGCGATGCCTGCGTCTTAGCAGCTCCTAAAAACTTTGCGATGCATGAAGAAGATGGTCATGCTTTTGTATCAAAGCAGCCTGAATCGCCCGAAGAACAAGAAGCTTGCAAAGAAGCCATGGATGGATGTCCAGTCGAAGCGATTGGCGACTTTGGCGACAAAGAATAAAATCCAGCATAAAGTCCAGCCGGCTGAATTTAAAATCGTACTTAAAGTATTAAAAAAACATTATCCCGATGCTCACTGCGCGTTGAATTTCACAAATCCGTTTGAACTTCTTATTGCGACTATTTTGTCAGCGCAGTGCACGGATGTTCGCGTTAATATCGTGACGGTCGATTTATTTAAAAAATTTCCGACCCCAAAGAAAATGAGTGAAGCGCCAACAGATGAAATTGAGGCGCTTATTCGAAGTGCCGGTTTTTACAAAAATAAGGCAAAAAATATTAAAGCTTGTGCTGAAGTTCTAGTTACTAAATACATGGGTGAAGTTCCGAAAACGCTTGAAGAGCTTTATGCTTTGCCCGGGGTAGGCCGAAAGACGGCGAATGTGGTTTTAGGAAATGCCTTTGGGATTGCATCCGGGGTGGTGGTTGACACACATGTTTGCCGATTAACCAACCGCTTCGGTTGGGCGTACACCCAGGATGCCGTTCGAATCGAAAATATTTTAAACGAAATGGTGCCCCAAAAAGAGTGGATTATGCTGCCACACTACCTAATTAGTCATGGTCGATCTATTTGCAAAGCCCGCAGCCCGCAATGTTCAATTTGTTTTTTGAACAGCGCTTGTCCGAAGCTAGGAGTTTAGGTAGGCTAACTGCATGTTTCAAGCGTACTTCGAAAGTATTAAATACGTTGGCCATCTTTTACCCATTTCTTTTTTAAGAATTTTTTTGGGTTATTTCTATATTGATTTAGCTTTAAAAGATTGGAAATTTTATAATATTGGTAGCGGTGGATTGGCTGATATATTTGTTGAAGCCTTAAATAAACCCGCGTTGCCGGCATGGTATCGCCTTTTATTGAGTGAACAAATTATTCCGCAATGGCATATTTTTGCTTTTATAATTATTGGATTGCAGTTTGCCGTAGGAATCTCTTATATCGTGGGGTATGTCGTGCGCCCCATTTCGATGATCGCCGTTGTGCTTTGTCTGAACTACTTAGTACTTTCATCCGTCGATAAAGAAATTTTCTTTAAGCTTTTAATTTCTTGCCATATCTTATTGGCCTGGGTTGGGGCCGGGCGTTGTTTAGGAATTGATTATTATTTCTTTAAACGTCGACGTGGAATGTGGTGGTAAACCCATGAAACATTTTATTTTCTTTCTGGCGTTAATTTTCTCGGGACTTTCATTTTTTTATTTCAATAAAGAAGACAAAGTTAACGTCGTTGAAGACCGTACGATTCGAATTTATGCGTCAGCATCGTTTGTTGCCAAATGGGGGCCGGGCCCAGCTTTAAAAGAGCTTTTTGAAAAACAAAATATTTTTAAAGTAGAATTTATCGAGTCGCCAGATGTTGCGATGACTCTGCAAAAGCTTAATTTTGAAAAACAAAATGCTTCGGCTGATTTAATTTTGGGGTTAGATCAGTTTGATATTGCTCGCTCGGCCGCCAAAATTGAGTGGCGAACTTTACCCGCTTTATCAGATGATATGATTAGCGAAGTTGCTGGCGCCCTCAAATCGCAAAATCAATTTATGCCTTACGACTGGGCCCCAATGACCTTTGTGGGCCGGCAAGATTTAAAAGTACAAATTGATCAACTTGATGATCTGCTTAAGCCTGAACTTAAAGGCCGCATTGCTTTACAAGACCCACGTACTAGCTCGCCCGGCTTACAACTTTTAATTTGGATTTTTGAAACCAAGCCGACCGAGCAGGCTATTGTCTATTTAAAGGCCCTCATGAAACAGGCCCATAGTTTTTCGGCGGGCTGGTCAGGCGCTTACGGCCTATTTAAAAATAAACAAGCTGACTTGGTCTTTTCGTATGTGACCTCGCCAATCTACCATGTGGTTGAAGAGCATGATTCAAGTTTTGTTAGTATCGAAATGAAAGAAGCCTTGCCGATTCAAATAGAATTTGCGGGCATTCCTAAAACTTGCAAAAACTGTGAGGGGGCCGAGCAATTCTTGCGGTTTATGGCCAGTCAAGAAGCGCAGAAGATTATTATGAACAAAAATTATATGTTGCCAGTCATTGAGCGTGCGAAAGAGGCAACAGAGTTTGATGCCATTAAAGTGTATCGCACGTTACCAATTAAATTTTACGATCAAGAGAAAATTGAAAAGTGGATCAATCAATGGACAGAAATTCGTAAGAATGAAGGCCTTTAAGCAGCCTTTTTCTTTCATCAGTGCCGCCCTGCTGTGCTATTTTTTAATTCCGTATTTAATTTTTTTAAAATATTTCAATTTAGATTTCAATTTAGATTATGCCGAAGCTTGGTGGGCATTTAAAAATTCAAGCCTGCAGGCTTTCGTAACGGCCGTTATTGTTACGGGGTTAAGTATTCCCCTTAGTTTCGGTGTTTTTACTTTAAAGAATCCCTGGTTTGCACTTACGCAAAAACTTCTGTTGTTACCACAAATTTTGCCAGCCCTTTTTTCAATACTTATTGTCTTTTCGATGGTGGACCCATTTCCAATGGGCACGACGGGCATCATTATAATTTTTACGGTCATGCATTTAGGATTTGCAACCGTGCTGTTGACCGCGGCCACCCAGGAGCGGATGGGAAGTTTTGGGCTCATTGCCGAAGTGTACGATGTCGGCAGATTTAAGTTTTATCGTCGCGTGTACTGCCCCCTCATGAAATCAAACTTGCTAACTATTTTTGTACTTGTTTTTATTTTTTGTTTTGCAAGTTTTTCGGTTCCGTTAGTGGCGGGTGGCGGGCGCGGCACTAACCTTGAAGTTTTAATATACGAAAAAATATTTATAAATCAAAATTGGTCGCTTGCGTGGACGCTTAACTTGCTGCAAAGCTTTTTTATTTTTATATTGAGTTACTTAATCTTAAAAAAATCAGCGCTACCCAAAGTTGATTTTGAAGATTCAAAGTATATGCAATTTCGCTTGGGCCGGGTCGGACTATTTATTTACTTAGCACTTTATGGTGGTGGCTATTTGATGGGTTTAGTGAAGGCCCGAGGCGCATTAGCCCAATTTCAAGCGTTACTGCCCGAAATTATATTGGCCACGCAACACACTTTAAAAATTATGGTTTTTTATATTTTGATTAATATTTTACTATTAATTACTTGGGTCTATGACTATGTGAAAAGCGGTAGGCAGAATAGCTCGCGGCATTTATTGGCCACTTCGACAATTCTGGTTGGATTTTCGTTTTACCTATTAATTCCGGAAACGTCACTGGGAGATTATTTTAAGATTATTTTAAGCATGACAATTTTATTTTTTCCACCATTGTTCAGAAGCTTTTTAGAAAAACCACTTGATCAACTTGATTCTCAAATTTTAACGTGCAAAATTTTTAATATCTCTACTAGCAAAATTGTTTTTACGGTCGTTTTACGTCAAATTAAAAAGCCAATTTTCTTGTGGCTTTCATTTTTGACGATTTGGTTTTTAAGTGACTTTGCTATTCTTAAATCGTTGGGTGTTAGGACAGCAACTGTAGGTCTAATGGCTGAAAGTTTTTTAAGTAGTTACCGGTTGTCGTTAGCGTACCTGCTTAGTTTCTATATTTTAATTGTCTGGGTTTTTACTTTATTAGCTATTTATCTTTTAAAGGGAGTTTTCGGTGTCATCAATAAAAAATTTGCATCTTAATTTTGATAATTTCGATTTAGATATTTCTGAGTTATTAATTCCAGAAAAAGGCGTGACGGCTTTCTGGGGTCCGTCCGGTGCAGGCAAAACAACTTTTTTTAAAACCCTCATTGGACTTTACCAGCCCAAGGGATGGAGCTGGATCTTTAAGGGCGAAGCACTGCACGCCATGAAATTAAATGAGCGGCGCTTAGGGGTGGTGTTTCAAAATTATGAACTATTTCCCCACTTAACTGCCGAAGAAAATATAAAATTGATCTGCAGCAATCACGCCGCAACGGCTAAATCAATTCAAACCGTTGAAGGTTACAAAAATAAATTAAATCTAAATAATTGTTGGCATACAAAGGCCCAAAATTTATCTGGCGGAGAAAAACAGCGCGTGGCTTTACTACGTGCGCTGGTATCAAAGCCACGCCTATTACTGCTTGATGAGCCGTTCTCGGCCTTAGATCCTGACCTTCGCAACGAGGCGCGGTTGATGATCAAAAATATTCTGCTGCAATTAGAAATACCAGTTTATCTGATTACGCATGACCCAGATGACGTGAAGGTGCTAGCGCAAACGATAGTTGAATTGCGCCAGGGCCGCGTTGTCGGTGTCAAAAAAGGCGACAACTAAGTTCATTTTACAAATTATTTTTATTCCATCGACGAGGGTGCGGCCGCCTTCTAAATTGAACATTGATGAAACTGGGGTTGGCCTTACTATTTACATTAACTTTTGCCATTATCGGCTGCCGCCGCGCAAGCGAATCAGCGCGTGGTACGGGTGCGACCGAAGACTACGTAGTATTAACTGAAGAGCAGGCAAAAATTTATATTACTCCCACAATCTATAATATTTCAGTGCACAACGGAACAAATGCTGAATGTCCCGTGAGTGATTTGCGCGATGTAAAAAGTCCTAAAGGTATTGTACTAGCAAAAGTTTGTGCTTCATTTCTAAAGAAATGTATTTTGCAGGGTAGTTGTAAAGTTTTAGTTGGCGATTCATTCCAACTTCTGCACTACAGCGAAAAAGTTAATGGCGAGTTTCGTTTTTCAAAAGTTGATGAATCTATTTGTCGTTATAGTTACGGCGTGCACGGGGTTTGCGTTGACCCTTTTTATTCGGTGGCGGCCGATTTATCTATTTATGAATCAGGCACGGTAGTTTTTATTCCGGCCGCAGTGGGAATTATTTTACCCGACGGCGCGATTCATGATGGGCATTTTATTGTACGTGACAGTGGCTCAAAAATTTTAGGTTACGGACGTTTTGATTTTTTCACGGGGTACAACCAGCTAGACCAAGCCACAAACCCGTTGGTTAAGCTGGGGTTGGCGTGGAAAGGGACCCATCTTCCGTACTACCTAATTACAGGCGATAAAGCCCGAGAAGTTCTCAATTCGAGATATTATCCAAGCATTCCAGATTAAAATTTACCGTTAGATATCAATGAGTTACGCTGCCATAATTTCACCAAAGATTTCACCTTTAGTTTTAACGCAGTGCGTCGATAAGTGGTAGGACTGCTGGACGAAGGTCCTACTTAATATCCGAGGTGAAGGATTGCCTCTCGTGACTGAAGGCACCTAACACCTCCCTACACTTAGAGAGGTTGCACGTATGTCGATTCGTATTAACACCAATGTAACATCATTGGCCCTGCAAAACGCAATGGCCAGTAACGAGCGCGCCACAACACGAACCATGAAGAATTTGGCGACTGGGTCGCGTCTATCTGACCCAAGCGCTGATGCGGCAGGAACAGCAATAAACGACCAAATGAACGCTGAGATTCGAAGTATGGGTGCCGCAAAATCTAATGCCCAGGCAGGCCAAAGTTTTGTGGCTGTCGCCGAAAGTTCAATGAGCGAACAATCCAATATTTTAACTCGTATGCGCGAACTTTCAATTCAGTCCGCCAGTGACAGTTACTCGGGCGTCGAGCGTGGTCTGATGCAAAAAGAAGGTTCAGAACTTGTTCAAGAGCTAGATCGAATTGCAAGAACAACTACTTTTGGATCGCAAGGACTGCTTGACGGAACTTCAGCGCGCTTTGACTTTCAAGTGGGAACAAAGGCCGGCGCGACTTCACGTATTACTTTTGACTCTAACGCCAATACGACCTCTAGCAATTTAAATTTAGACTCGTACAACATTGCTGAAAAAAATGATGCGCGAGATTCGCTCGAAACCATTGATAAGGCCATGGGTACCATTGCGCAGACACGCGCAAAATTGGGAGCCACGCAATCAAGATTAGAATCGGCTGAAAATACTTTAAGCGGAGGAATTGAGAAACTATCTGAAGCGCGTTCTAAGATTGGCGATGCAGATATCGCAAAAGAGTCTTCCGACCTTAGAAGAGAGCAAATTATTCAGCAATATCAGACAGCAATGCTTGCTCAATCGAATGATCAGGCAGCTGTTGCGCTAAAACTGATTGGTTGATCTTCAGTTTTCAAGCACTTAACGAGCATAAATTTTATTTTCAGATGAACCGATCGACTAGCTTTCTTGTCGTTCTTGTGCCGACGCGAATGGAAGCCCTTTGCGTTCTTTCGCCGATTACGGCGAGCTAACAGCTATCGAATGCACAGTGCTATACTTTCAATCATAGTATTAATACCAAGTGGCTTAACTAAT
>JACMNA010000157.1 GCA_014378765.1 Bdellovibrio sp.
AGTAATTGCGCGTTAGCTGGCTTCCCAAAGACATAACTAAACTTTGAAATTGGACCTGCGTCGCCAAATTGACTTCGACCTGTGTAAAATTAAATGAAGATAGGTTATCATTTTGAATTTGAATCAGCTTAAGCCGCGCTGATTGGGCCGCATCAACTTGCAAGTTAAGGTTTGCGGCTTCAGCTTTCGAATTTGCAAAACTAAAGGTGTTAACTATTAATGATAATTCAGTGTTTTCACCGGCTTTTAGCACTACTTTCTGACTAAGATAAACCGATTGGGCCGTTGACTGCACAAACATAATTTGCACCGGTTTAGAAAAAACTTTATTTTTCTTAATATCAATTACTAATTTTTTAGATAAAAATGAATCTGCTAAATTAAGAAGATGACCTTCAACGTGTTGCTCATTTTTGTTAAAATCGTCGGCTAAGACATCTTGCAATGTTATTTCCGCCGGTAGCTCGTCTGACAAAGTCTGGTTCAAAAACCCATTAACGAAGACTAAATTATAAAACTCAAGTGGTAATAGCTTCGATACTTCTTGCAGTTGCTCGTGAGTTAAAAATTCTTCAGCACTTGCGGTCGGCTGCCAATCAATACTTTTGAAATCACTAAGCGAAGTGTATTTCCAGGCTTCTTCTTTACGCGTGGGCAAACCTTGCGCTAAAAATTGATCGAAGCTAGCTTGGCGTTTTTGATTTGCTAAAATGCCATCTAGCTGAGATCCAGATTTAAATTGAAGGTAGGTGTTTTCCCAGCTCATATTAACCAGTCATATCCTTTTTTTTCTAATTCTAAAGCTAAGCTGGCATCACCCGTTTGAATGATCTTACCGTTCGCTAAGACGTGTACAAAATCAGGCTTAATATACTCAAGCAGCCGCTGGTAATGCGTCACTAGCACAATGGCATTTTGCTTCGTGCGAAGTTTATTAACCCCTTCGGCCACAATCCGTAACGCATCGATATCAAGGCCCGAATCGGTTTCATCCAGCAACGCCAGTCGCGGCGACAGCACCGCCATTTGCAAAATTTCATTTCTTTTTTTTTCGCCACCCGAAAAGCCCACGTTCACCGATCGGTCTAAATACTCGGTCTTCATTTGCACAAGTTTCATCTTCTGATAAAGAAATTCGCGAAAATCACCCTCGGTCATTGGTTCGGAACCTTGATGCTGAAGAATGGCATTAAACGAAGTTTGCAAAAAGTTAAAGTTCGAAACGCCGGGCACTTCAATCGGATATTGAAAAGCTAAGAAAATACCTTCTTTGGCTCGAACGTCAGGCTCGAACTCAAGGAGGTTCTGCATTTTGAAATTAATTTCGTATTTTATTTCGCCCGAAGTCACTTCGTAAGCCGGATGTCCGGCTAGTACCTTTGAAAGCGTGCTTTTACCCGAACCGTTGGGGCCCATGATCGCGTGCACTTCGCCCGCATTTACTTTTAAAGACAACCCTTTTAAGATTTCCTTATCATCAATTTTTGCATGCAAATTTTTTATTTCTAACATATTACCCTACTGAATTTTCTAATTTCATTTCAATTAACTTGACCGCTTCCACCGAAAATTCTAATGGTAGCTCTTTAAAAACTTCTTTACAGAAACCGTTTACCAACATCGAAATGGCTTTTTCGCTGTTGAGACCACGCGACTGAAGATAAAAAATTTGATCTTCTGATATTCGCGAGGTGGTCGCCTCGTGTTCAAGCGTCGCAGATTTATTCTTAACTTCAATGTACGGAAAAGTGTGCGCGCTGGCTTTATCACCAACCAACATCGAATCGCACTGTGAATAATTACGGGCGTTCTCGGCCGAAGGCATAATTTTAACTTGGCCTCGGTACGCATTCGAAGAATGACCAGCCGAAATTCCCTTCGAAATTATTGTGCTTTTTGTATTCTTACCAATATGAATCATTTTTGTACCGGTATCGGCCTGCATATAATCATGGGTTAAGGCGACCGAGTAGAAAGCGCCTTCAGAATTATCGCCTAGTAAAATAACCGATGGATATTTCCAGGTAATAGCCGAACCCGATTCAACTTGCGTCCAAGAAATTTTAGAGTTCTTGCCTTTACAGATTCCACGCTTGGTAACGAAATTATAAATTCCACCCACGCCGTTTTTATCACCCGTATACCAATTTTGAACCGTCGAATATTTAATTTCTGCATTTTCAAAAGCAATCAATTCAACCACGGCGGCGTGCAATTGATTTTCATCACGCTGCGGCGCTGTGCAGCCCTCAAGATAATTCACGAAACTTCCTTCTTCCGCAATTATCAGCGTTCGTTCGAATTGCCCCGTCTCTTTAGCGTTAATTCGAAAATAAGTGGATAAATCAATCGGGCAACGAACACCCTTCGGAATATAAACGAAAGAACCGTCAGAAAAAACCGCACCATTTAAGGCCGCGTAATAATTATCGGTTGCGGGAATGACTGAGCCTAAATGTTTTTTAACTAATTCAGGGTGCTTTGCTAAGGCCTCCGAAATGGAACAAAAAATAACGCCCACCTTATCAAGTTCTTCGTGGTGAGTCGTCGCAATACTGACCGAATCAAAAACTACATCAACGGCGACGCCCGAAATTCGCTTTTGCTCTGATAAGGGAATGCCTAAGCGTTCAAATGTTTTGATAAGCTCGGGATCAATTTCATCCATTGAGGTTTTTTCTTTTTTTTCTTTTGGCGCCGAGTAATAAGTTAACGCTTGAAAATCAATCTTCGGGTACATCACGTGCGCCCACGTAGGTTCAGTCATCGTTAACCAGTGCCGGTACGATTTCAGGCGGTAATCAAGCATCCACGTCGGTTCATTTTTTTTTAAAGAAATTAAACGTATAACTTCTTCGTTCAAACCTTTCGGAAAAGCTTCCGATTCGATGTCGGTCGTGAATCCATATTTATACTCGTAAGATTCAGACATACAGAACCTCCTCCAGCGAAACTGATTTATAAAATTCTTGTACTTTATTATTTAAATTTGAAATTGGAGAGGCGATATTACAGGTCTGTGAGATTTCGCAGGTTTCGTCTTGAACCAAGCATTTGGTTAAAGCCATGTGGCCTTCCAACATTTCATTTAAGTCATGAATTGAAACTTCCTTGAGTGACTTCGCTAGAAAATAACCACCACTAACTCCATATTCAGCTTTCAATAATCCACGTGAAGAAAGGGCCTGTAAGACTCGAGCAGTAACCTCAAACGGAATATGCATTTGATCAGATACCTCTTTAGCTGTTGTCAAAATGCCTGCCGGTCGCTGACTAATCAAGCGAAGAGACATCAGGGCATATTCCATTTTTTTATTCATTTTGTTCATATAAAGCCCAGTATTATTAGCAAGTTATCAAGCCTACAGTTAAAGTGATTATATACGTTATTTTTTATCGTATTTAGTCAATTCAAGCTAATTGAATTCTTAACGAAAGGCAAATGAATACTCCCCAAAGTTCAGAAGTGGGCAAATTCATTTTGTTAATGTCAGACCTTAACGGCTCTGAAATAAGTTCAAGCTTTAGCTTCTATCGAGCCCGCTCAGCCGTTTTCTTCGGCTCAAAGCCCTCATTATTCATTTGGATGCATAAGCTTTGCTTATTCAACTGATGCATTCGTGTGATTAGTTTTTTTGCACATTGTGTTTTATGTTCCGATCAGGTTTTGGAGGAACAAGATGAACTTCATTCAGAAAAACTTCTTCGCACTCATCATACTGGCAGCCGTAACAGGCTTCTCTGGTATCGCTGTGGCAGAAGGGGCTTCCAAAAAACAAAAGCAAGTTGCTGAGCTTAATATGTCGATTGTAGATCAACAGCAAGCCGGCAGCAGCATCACCACCGTCAGCAATGAAGCCGAAAGTAAGGCGTTAGGTTTTGGGTTATCAGCGGGCCTCGAGTATTCACAAAACATCGCCGTTGATGAAAGAACACCTCGCACAAATGATTTAAGCGTAACCATCATTCCCAGTTATAATTTTAATAAAACTTTCGCCCTTAGCACAAAGACAATTATTATTAAAGAAAACACCGGGGCAAAGGCTACCAAGGCTTCCGACACCAAAGTCATTCTTAGCATTACGGGCGCCTCACTCACTGATTCTTTGAAAACAACGCATGCGTTGATTGGCAGCCTGCCAACCAGCGAAACATCACAAAAACGCGACCGCCTGAAAGGCGCCGTAGCGGTGGCCAGTGGCTTAACTCTAACCACAAAATACATCGCCGTGGCTTATCAGTTAACCCTTTCTAGAAATTTTCATGAATATACTTTTAATGCCGAAGGCACCTCTAACGTTGAATACCGAACGGGCCATTCTTTAGAAGTAAAATTGCCGGTCACTGAAAAACTATATTTAACCTCTCTAAATATATACCGCGTCGGAACTACTTACGGTGGAACCCAAAA
>JACMNA010000020.1 GCA_014378765.1 Bdellovibrio sp.
CTCGGGCTCTCATAAGATGGTAAAGAGCGTGACGGCGGAGCTACTGCAGAAAACTAAAGCTGGACAACCGCACGCAAAAATTAATTCAAGCTGAGTTTCTTAAAAAATTGCGTGAATTACTACATGACTTTATTGAAACCAGTGGAAACGATGAGGGCGATAGCATCGCTAAACTGCTCATCGGATTTTATTCTTAAGAAAAAGTACTCATAAAAAAAGGCCGCCAACGTGGCAGCCTTTTAAACATTTAACTCTAAATTAAAAAGAAATTATTACTCAGATTTTTTAGTGTCAGTCGCTGCCGGAGCGGCCGCTTGCTGAACGCCTTCAGGCGTAATCCAAATATCAACGCGACGATTTTGCGCGCGTCCTGCTTTAGTTTTATTTGTGCTTAAAGGTTTCTGAAATCCGTAACCTTCAGTTTTGATCATGTTTTGGGTCATGCCCTTTTCTTTCAAGTAAGTGGCTACTGAGTCAGCGCGCTTTTGTGAAAGTTCTTCGTTAACGGTAGCTGATCCAACTGAATCCGTGTGACCTTCAACAACGATTTCTTTTGGATTTAACTCTTGAGCCACTGTTGAAACTTTATCCAGAATAGTTTTTGAAGTTTCTGGTAAAGTTGCCGCACCTGAAGAAAAACCTACGTTTTTTAAACGGATCAATAAACGGTCACCTTGACGATAAACATCGGCTTCGCTTTTTGAAAACTTTTGACGAGCAGATTCTAAAGCCACTTGAAACTTTTTATCAGCTTCAGCTTGCGTTAACATTTTGCTTTGCGCTTTCAGCGCGGCATCTTTTTCGCTGCCTTCAGCTTCAGAATTTTGTAAAGCGATTTGAGCCGCAATGTATTCAGAACGAGTATTGGTTAAGGCCGTTTTCGAAGCCGCTAAGTCTGCATCCATCTTAGCTAACATTCCGCTTTGTTGAACAAGGCGACGAGCTGAGTTTTCGTCTAAATTGTAGTTAGCGCGCTTTTGTTCAGCTACGATCGCTGCCAGCAAAGCAGCCGAACGATTCGCTTTATCGATCGCCGGTTGATACATTTCAGGCTTACCCTGATTGGCATCAACCATATTCTCGGCACTCTTGATATCTAATTCAGCCATGTTTAATGCGCTTGGTGCATTTTTACTGGCTTTGTTATTACGAGCTTCTTCAACTTGACGACGTGCTGTTGCTAAAGCCGTGTTCTTTTTAACTAATGCGCCTAATTCAAAATATTCTTTTTGTAATTTAGCGTAGTCTTTCGGATCGATGGTGCTGTCATCAGCCATGTCGCGGAAGTCATTGTCTAATGACGCTAATGCTTTACGATCTTTAGAATTTTGAGTCATGCCGGCCGTCAATACGGCTTCACGCGCACTCAATAGTCCGGTCATTTTTGAAGTTCGGGCGGCACTTTTAGCTTGCGCTTCATTGTAATAAGCTTGGTAATTTTCTAATTGATCAACCACTTTGGCTTGATCTTTTCCATCACGGTCAGCTTGCTTAGCTTTATTCAGATAATTTGCGCTGGTCATTAATTCTTCGTGCGCTAAAACATCCCACTGATTTGAGTAAGCGTCTTGAATATTTTTGTCGCCTTCTGAAATTGCGGTTTTAACATTGGTGTCTGCCGGAAGCGAAACACGTTTTACACTTTGTGCACAGCTGAATACCATCATTGATATAACGGCCGCTTTAACTAGATTTCTCATTCTTAATTCCCCTTAGGTTTTGGTTTGGAATAATAAAAATAGCAAATGGCATGCGATATACAAACGAAAAACAGCTCAAATGAAATGATCGGGAGAAATTCCCTAACTCAGAGCAAAACTAAGTCGTAGGTGTTGTTAAAAAGTCAGTCCTAAAACGCGACTGCAAATCATTAAGGCCAATTTCTTGAAGAAGCTGCTTGAGCCTATCGGCCGCACGTGGTCGTGGCCCTTCTTTCAATGTGGCCGTTATTAGTTCATTTTTCATGCTATGTTCTAGGCCAACAAGTTCTGTCACGGTCACCTGATATCCGTACGATTCTAGCTGCAGGCACCGCAGGACATTAGTGATGTGACTGCCAAATTCGCGGGTGTGAATGGGGTGACGCCATATTTCAGCAATAGGATTTGCTAACTGCTGCGCCTTATTTTTCTTCAGCGCACTAGCTACCTCGGCCTGGCAGCACGGCACTAAAACCAAGTGCTTTGCTTTTTTTTCAATTGCAAATTGAATAGCATCATCCGTAGCCGTGTCACAAGCGTGCAGCGCAGTCACCAAACCAATTTTTTTAGGCAGAGCGGGCGAGCTGATCGAATTGGCCACTGATAGATTAAGAAAAGTCATGTTATTAAAATTAAGTTTTTTTTGCAAGTCTTGTGATTTTTTAACTAGCTCTTCGCGCGTTTCAATTCCGTAAACGTGACCCTGATCAGGTCGCGATTTAAAAAATAAATCGTAAATAATAAAACCCAGATAGGACTTACCCGCACCATGATCAACCAACGTTAGTTCAGAATGGGACGCTTCTAAATCTTTTAATAACGGCTCGATAAAATTGAAAAGATGATAAACTTGCTTAAGCTTTCTTCGACTGTCTTGGTTTATTTTTCCATCGCGGGTAAGAATGTGCAGCTCTTTTAAAAGCTCTATCGTTTGGCCGTCTTGGATTTCTTCAATGGGTTTATTCATGCGCGGCCCTAGCTTAGTCTAAAAATAGGGCTTTTAACAGCTGAATTTCTATTTCCTTTAATGAACAACTCAAGGTAATAGTAAGCCAAAGCGAGGCCATTTGAGTGACAAATAACGATGTAATCCGCAGCGTCCGTTACATTTTAAACATAAGCGATCAAAAACTAGCCGAAATTTTTAAACTGGCTGATCTAGAAGTGCCCGTTGTCGATATCAAAGATTTTTTACTTGATGAAGAAGATTCTAATTATCTGCGCTGCGATGACGAAACGATGGCTTACTTTTTAGATGGGTTGATTTATTTTAAACGCGGTAAGGATGAATCCAGGCCTAAAACTCCGTTTGAGTTGCCGATGACTAATAACAACATTTTGAAAAAGTTGCGAGTCGCTTTCGCACTAAAAGAAGATGATATGCATGCAATGTTTGAGTTAGCTGGCTTTCAAATCGGACGGGCAGAATTAACGGCCATGCTGCGAAAGAACGATCACCCGAATTACCGCATTGCGGGCGATCAAATCGTGCGGTATTTGTTAAAAGGACTTACGATAAAAATTCGTAAGCCGTAGGTTTTTGTATTGAAGTGATCGATTATTTAACGAAAAGGAAATGTATGAAAATTGCTTTTTTAGTATTGAGTATCTTGATAGGTCAAACGCCCGCTAGGGCCACCGAAGAATTAAAAGTAAATGATAAGGCGCCGCTGTTTACTGCGCAAACGCAAGACGGTAAATCGTTTGATTTAAATTCACGGAAAGGTAAGTGGACGGTTCTTTATTTTTACCCTAAAGCTGGTACGCCTGGCTGTACTAAACAGGCCTGTGCATTTCGTGACAGCATTAGTTCAATTAGAGCTTTGGGAGCCGAAGTTTACGGAATAAGTTCAGACACCGTTAAAGAGCAAGCGGGCTTTCATAAAGAACATCATTTAAACTTTGATCTTTTGGCTGATCCGGACGACAAGATCATTAATTCATATGGCACAAAAATGCCGATGGTTAAACTTTCTAAGCGCTGGACATTTATCGTAGATCCAGAATTAAGAATTAAAAATATTATGAAAGATGTTGACCCGGTTTTGGATTCGGAACGCGTTGCGAAAGAATTAGATGCGCTTCAAAAAACTACTGCTAAGAAATAAGTTTTTTAGATATCGACATTATATTAGCTGGCAACACCTTATTTGTTAAGCGTCGATAAATAGTAGGCGTAAGTTTTTTTTAGTCCCTCGTGCAAATTAGTTTTTGATTTCCAGCCCAATTTGGTGGCTAAGCTTACATCAACTAATTTTCTTTTCATGCCGATTGGTTTATCGAGATTAAATGTGAATTCGCCCTTAAACCCTACGACCTTAGCGATTTCTTGGTAGTACTCAAGAATCGTATAATCGTGACCGAGCCCCACGTTAATCATTTCGGGTAGTTCGGCTAATTTATCGATCGCAAACAGAACAAAGTCTGCCACGTCTTCGGTATAAAGAAATTCGCGGCGGGCTTTTCCGTCGCCCCAAATTTCAACGGTGGGGCTGTCATTTTGAACGGCCTCGTGAATTTTGCGAATGACCGCGGGCACCATGTGGCCGTGGGCTAAATCGAATTTATCGTACTTACCAAATAGATTACACGGAATGAGGGTGCGGTATAGATACTCGGGCTGTTGTTTCGTGATGTAAGAACACATTTTCGTAACCGCGACTTTGGCTAAAGCGTAACCTTCATTCGTGGGCTCCAAATAACCACTTAAAATATCAGATTCTAACAGCGGCGTGTTTTTATCTTTCGGGTACATGCACGAGCTGCTCATGTTCAAGAATTTTTTAATTTCTAATTCTTTGGCGGCCGCAACTAAATTTTTACCCATATCTAAATTTTCAATGAAAAATCGTAAAGGCTGGCTCATGTTAGCTTGAATGCCACCAACAACGCCTGCGCAATGAATAATTAGATCCGGCTTAAGTTGTTGCAGAGATTTTTTTACGGAGGCGATATCCAGCAAATCGACTTCGCTGTGACGGGGCGAGTAGACCTCGTGTTTTTGCTGAATACCGCTTTCTAGAATGTTTCTTCCGACCATGCCGGAGGCGCCGGTTAAATAAATTTTCATAAATAAAGCCTATCTGGTTACGTTTTTGAGTTTCAACACCGTTTTTATTCCGCGGATTACTGAATAAAGCATTGCTTTGGCTTTATTTTTACTAACGCCAAATAGACGCTCGCGAAATGTTATCGGTACTTCTTGAATTTTTAAATTTGATAAATGCCCAATGATTGAAAGCTCCCAAAAAAAAGCGGGGTGCGTATCGCTGGCGGGCATTTTGATTTTTTTTGCCGGGAAAACTCGTAAGCTATGTGAAATATCAATGGCAGGGATACTTAAATATTTACTGATGGTCCAATTTAGGCATTTGCTAATAAACACTTTTAACTTGGGTGCTCCAATTACTTGCCCGCCCGCAATGTACCGACTGCCAATAACCATTTTATCGGCGTGAGCTTCGCGCAGCAACTTAACTAAATCTTCGGCCTGAATTGAAACGTCACAGTCTAAAAATAAAACTAAGTCGGCCTTTGATCGGGCGACCCCCAATTTTAGAGCGTGCCCTAGGCCCTTTCGTTGCGGTGACTTTACTAAATGAATATTATTATTTTTACGGACCGCAGTTTCAATGGTTTCGATTGTGCCATCGTTACTTTGGTCATCAACAAAAATAATTTCGTGCTCTGTCGGCACTAGTCGAACGGCGTCTTCGATCAGCTTAAATACCAAGGGTACATTTTTTACTTCGTTCAGGGTGGGAATTATAATCGATAATTTCATAAATATTATTTATCTTATCTTTCTTCTTTTAGCTTTCTTTTAAAATTCCGCTAACAGTTTGTTCTAGGCCCTGCTGCAGATTGTACTTTTGTTTAAAACCTAAAGTATTCATTTTAGTAATGTCGGCCTTCCAGGTTGTTCCGTCAAAAGAACGCTTCGGAATATAATCTATCTTTGGCTTGATTTTTAGAATGCCGACTAATCTTTCAATGACTTCGTTAACAGTGTAAAGTTGACCTGAACCTACATTGTAAATGTCGCCATTGGGATTTACTTTTTCTACCAACGTACAAATGGCGGCGGCCTGATCGGTGACGAAACTTAAATCGCGGGCTTCGGTGCCATCGCCGTACACGCTGATTAATTCGGGATTACGAATCATTTTTTGAACTAGGTCATAGATTAATTGCCGCTTAAGGGTGGGTCCATACGTCGAAAATATTCTAAACGCGCCCATCGACAGTTTGTGTACGCGGGCGTAGTATTTTACGTACTCTTCTAAATTTAACTTAGCTAAACCATAAAAAGAAAGTGGGCAAGTTTCTGATTCTTCACCCAGCGAAGGTTCATTGTTAGCTCCGTAAACCGCAACGCTTGAGGCAAACCAAACTCGGCTAAAGGTCGAATGCAAACGAACCGCTTCGGTCAAGGCCAAGAAAGGCAAATAAGTTGATTCAATTTCATAAAAAGGGGTGTGTTCGGAATTGGCCGGGTAGGCATTGCCGCTTAGAAAAAGAATAGAATCGATTTTGTGTTGGCTTAAAACATCGCGAAAATGATTATATTCGTATTTTATATTGTAATGGATGACACCTTCATGCGGACTCTGCAAACTAGATTGGCTGGTGGTGATGACTTTGTATTTATTCTTTAAAAGCTTTACGACCTCTTGGCCAATAAAGCCGTGGCCACCAAGTACCCAAACTGTTGACATGCGAAACTCCCCAAATTTTTAGACAGATGAAATCGCATTAAAACATTTTTTAAGAGGCAAACCAAAGTTTATTCGGTGATTGGCTGAAAAAAGCTTGTTTTTTGGGCGCAACCGCACTCACCACAACGATATTAAGAAATGATCTTTTTCAAGGCGACTTTCTGGTCGTCAGTAAGAATCAGCCACTCGGGCGGCACGGTCTCAACCACGTACTTCCAGGCCGACTGCAGCATGGGTTTTGCCCGCGGTTTTGCGTGCAAGTCTTTAAGAATCTGTAAATGCCTAAGTAAAATAGTGCGCGTAGGTTTGTAAAAACCTTCAGCATCTTTACCTTGGTTGGTGATTTCTTCTGAAGCCTCTACTTTTTCGATTACAATCTGAAAATAATTTTCTAAGTCCATCGCTTTGGTATAGTCGAGTTTAGCTATTCGGCAAAAGTTTTTTGACTGCGCAGTGCTTCTTTACTCTGAAATATTGCGAATCAAGTTTTTTATTTTTTTTGACCTAACCTTGTAGACAGTGGTCGACTTTATTCACTAAACCAACAAAGGAGTTTTTTTATGAAAGCATTGATCTTATTCTTAACGGTAACCTTGGGCTCAGTTATCGTTTCGGCCGGCGAAATCACGTATGACTATCCGCAGGTGAACGGCCTTCGCGTTAATAACGCTTGTTACACGGAATCGACCTTCCGATCTTTAACTTCTGAAGTATACTGCTCGCGAACGGCAGTAGTTTCACGTCAAGCGTGTCGTATGGGGGGTGAAGCTGAGATTTGCCGTGATATCAAAGAAGGCGGGCGACTTTATTCGGGCGAATACTTAGTGGAGCGTACAAGCTGTGTAAAAACTGATTACCGCTTTGTTGAAGTGTCACGTTACGCAAGCGAAAGTCGATGCACAAAGTGGGCGCCAATTAATGAAGCCGATCATGGTCAGTGCCTAGAGTACGGCAACGTAACCGTTAAATTGGGCACGACGTTTAATGTTGCAACGTGGGAACATGTTGGTGGTGAACAGGGTGGCCGATTTTTAGGTTACACCCGATTTGAAATGCCCGCTTGTAACTAGAATTATAATTTACATTGAAAGTAAAGTGTTCAGCCACTGTTCTTCTATTTTTTGGCAGTGGCCGGGGCTTAAAGGCACCCACATGAAGTCGGGATTTTCTGAGATCCACGTGCCGCCGATGGGTTGTCCACTTTCATCGGTAGTTAAATTATATTTGTAAATTTTCGTGTAGGTTGGCGCAACGCCGGGGATTTCAATAATAGTGTGATCATAGCCGTGAATTGTAACGGTTGCGGTTACCAAAAAAGTATGGGCAGACATTGGCGCGATTTCCATATCATAGGCAGATATAATGTGATTATCAACGGCCGGCGATGAATGCACATCGAGCGCCAAAGGTTTTTGCAATTCGCCAACGTAGTAAAGTAAAGTTTTATGAAAAAGCTCAGGGCGTATGTCGCCCTTGTTGCCACCGCCGCGATTGCGATTTCCAAAAAAAGCTGTGGGTACACAGTAATCAGCTTCGGCTAGTATTCCTTTCTGATCAGATACGCTAAAAGTTATTCCACTGGTTAAATCAGTGCGCGGCTGGCTGGGTTCAGCGCGCAAAATTGAACTAGCTGCCCAGCCATTACAATGACCCGACCAAGTAACATTGCTGCGCGGATGTCTAGTGTTTTCAACTACGACCGTACCAGGATTAACCCCCGTTTGTGACTCAACAAAGCGATCGTATTTAGCGAGAGGCCTTAAAATGCTACCATTTTGTCGAGGCCACCAGTAACCACGCCATGGTAAAACCGTCGAAACGGATTGCAGCTTAGGTTCAGAAATGTTTAATGAAAAGTTAGCCACGGGTGACTTGGCGGCTGAAATTAAATATTTAAAGGCTTGGCTTGTTTGCAATAGATTAATTTGATTAGTGGTTAAATTTTTGATGGGCTTTTGATTTTTCGGCTGAACTAGCGGAACTGAAAATGGATTAAAGACTTTGCTTTGTACTTGGTGCACCGACAGCTTTCCGGCTACTAAAGATCCATGCGTGATAACCCCGGCTTCATCAAGTATTAGCGAAAGTTCGGGTTTGATTTGCGGTTGGTCAGCATTGTAAATGAAAAGTTTTCGCTGGGGTGTAAGAATATTTTGATAGCACCAGACTTCAGAATGGGTATCAAAATTAACTTCTCGTTCGGGACTGTTCTTAATTTGTAAACGGTAGCACGTAGGTGGTGCATCGCCGTAACTTTTTATCGATGTGATCGTCGCTAGAATAAAAAGGGCGGTAAAAAACTTTAGACGAACAACACGATGCAAACAATCCATTGAAGGCCTCCGGTGTAGGGTGAATGATCACTGAAATTCTCATCGCAATTGCGAGGCCATGCTTAGCAAAGCGTAGTTTGCTTAAAAGAAACTAATTGAGGCTTTACTTGTAGCTTAACTGTAGCCTAACTGTAGCTTATCGTCGCATATGAGGGCATTTTGCCTCAGTAAAATTACAATAAATTGGAGTTGTGTTGACCGAAATAATTTGCTTTTGTACGGTAGAGCATGCCCATTAAAAAGTTTATTTTACGAGCTACAGTCCTGCTCGCCGTCGTTATGTCGCTAACGGTTTTGTACGGGTGGATTCAAAATATTTCTATTTATAAAACATTACTGCCTGGCCGTCCCGATATGAAAGCGAATGCGGCGGTTTTTTTCTTATGTATCAGTATCGCGTTTTTACTTTCAATTACCGAAGTGCGCCGGGCGTGGCGACGTTACTTAGGCAGTTACTTTGTGGGATTTACGTTTATCTTTTCAACGCTAATATTATGCGAATATATTTTTTCGTTTGATTCCGGTATCGACGAGTTTTTATTTTTAGATCCTAACGGTTTAAATGGGCATTCTCCGCCCGGACGGTTTTCACCCGTAACGGCCATTAACTTCATTTTGCTTTCACTTGGAATTTTATTTGATATCTTACCCCCGCGCCCTTGGTATCGCCTTTCACAATTGCTGCTGATGCTATGTTTTTTAAATTCGCTGCAAAGCTTTCTAGGAAGTGCCATTGGCATATCGCACATATTTGGAATGGATCAGTTTTTACCGATGGCTCTGCACACGGCTTTTTCGTTTACTATTTTATCAGCCGTATTTTTAACTTGGCGATCGCACTTTGGTTTAATGGAGCGTTTTACTTCGGAGACGGCTAGTGCGCTTATGGCAAGACGAATGCTGATTGCGGCTTTACTTATTTCTCCGTGCCTAAAAGCCTTCAGTATTTTCGGCGTGAATATGGATTGGTTCAGCCAAGGCGACGCTCAATTTATTCAATCGATGGGTACGCTCGTTTTTATGGGTCTTTTAGTCGTTGTGACGGCAGGGGCTCTGCTCCGGAATGAGCGTGAACAAAACCTAGCGCGTAAAGTGATTGAACGCAGCCGCTATGAACTTGAAAAAGCAAAGGACGAGGCCGAGGCGGCTAGCCTTGCGAAAAGCCAGTTTTTAGCAAACATGTCACACGAAATTAGAACGCCGCTTGGTATAATTTTGGGTTTTTCTGAGTTAGGATTAGAATCGCTGCAAAAACCGGAAGAAGCTGCTAATTATTTGCGGTCGATTAATCGCAATGCCAATGAGCTTTCTAAATTACTCGGAGAAATTTTAGATTTATCGAAAGTTGAAGCTAATAAATTAGAGGCCGAAAAAATTAATTTTGCTTGGTTGGCCCTTGTAGAAGATGTTTGTAATTTGTTACGGGTCAAGGCCAATGAAAAAGGAATTGAACTTAAATTAAATTTGCAGATGCCTTTACCAAGCGTGATTGAGTCAGACCCTACGCGGTTAAGGCAAATTTTAATAAATTTAATTGGCAATGCCATCAAATTTACTAATCAGGGCAGCGTTGATGTTACCGTATCGGCCACGATGCAATCACAAGATTTTTATCAAGTTCGATTTGAAATTGAAGATTCAGGTATCGGCATTTCTGAAGAGCAGAAAGACTTTTTGTTTAAGCCGTTCTCGCAGGCCGATAGCTCGATGACTCGAAAGTTTGGTGGCACGGGGCTAGGCTTAGTTTTATCCAAACAGCTGGCCGTCGTATTAGGTGGAGACCTAGTATTAGTACGCTCTGAACCCAATCGAGGTAGCACCTTTGCTTGCACCCTTCGAACAAAGGTTTCGGATGAATTTATAAAGACTAATAATGATCGCGCTAATCAAAAAAGCATCGATCTAAGTGCTCTACATATACTGCTGGCCGAAGACTCTATTGATAATCAGGTTTTAATAAATCACTACTTGCGATCCAGCGGGGCCAAACTTTCCATTGCTAACAACGGGCTAGAAGCGGTTCAAAAAAACTTGCAAGAGCAATTCGATGTCGTTCTGATGGATATTCAAATGCCCGTGATGGATGGCTTTAAAGCGCTAACCGAACTACGGGCGCAAGGCTATAAAAGACCCGTCATTGCCGTTACTGCGCATGCCATGAAAGAAGAGCAAGAGCGCGCTTTTCAAGCCGGCTTCAACAATTACTTAACTAAGCCCTTGAATAAAAATTTACTTCTTAATGTTTTAGAAAAAATTGCGGTACAAAAAAGTGTGCAGGCTGAAGGAAAAGTTTAAAGATCGCGGGAATGATTTGTGAATCACTTTAATGAGTGAACAAAATACCGTCTGCATTTCATTTTAAATCGATTTGGTTGTCTAACTTATTAACAGTGCTCATCTTTTTAGTGGCCGCTTCAGTCGGCCAAACCCAGCAAACCTGTACTGATTTATTTAATCGCGAAAGACCCATCAATTACGGCGGCTTTCGCGCCGGATTTCAGCACAACAACAATTACAAAGTTACGGTCAAGGACGCCACACCAATAAAAGATCAGTGCGGTTTTGCAACGTGTACAATTCAAGCATGGGCGGGCTTACTTGAGCAAAATTATTATGCCCAAAATAATAAAATAATTGAAATTTCAACACGTTATTTGTCATTAGCCCGCTGGTGGAGTTTGACGATGGAACGGTTAATGACTGACGGGCCTCTTAGTAAAACTAATTTCGCCTCTAATTTATTTAAAAGTCGCGATTTAATTTTAAAGTTTGGCTTAGTACCTCAATCAGTCCTAAAACCCAACGTCGAATTTGATGCATTTGGGGTGTCAGACCGCTTAGTGCAACAATTCGAAAATATCGTGGCTCGATATCAAACAAAAATAATTAATGAGAAAGACAAAGATAAGCAGCAAAAACTTTTTTCGGAAGCAGAAAAAATTATAGAAAAAATGTTTGAAGGCCTCATCGGCGAATTTCCCGAACAATTTGAGTTTGAGGGTAAATTATTTACTCCCAAATCTTTTCGAGAAACTTATTTTCCACAAATCGCGGGGACGTCCACTACAATTTCAGTTGATTTGGATCGTAAAGCAAAGGTGGTGCGGGTTGCAACTGACGGAGGCGTTGATGTTTTAACGGCCCAGATTGACGTAGTTGAAAAAAAAGCACGTGAATTATTAGATAACGGCATTAGTTTTATTCTTGGTTATGATCATCAAAGTAGCTTTGCCGATGATCGTACCGGAGTGTTGGGCATAAAAATTTTCGACTTTGTAGACTCTGGCCGTCCCTTGTCACGCGCCGAACGAAATGCCCAAGGGCTTGGTGACGAAGGTCACGCAGTTTTAGTGGTTGGATATGACTATGACCCGGTTACCAATAAAGTTATCAAGTGGAAAATAAAAAACAGCTGGGGCCCTAACGCCGGTGATGGCGGTTATGACCACATGTACAACGACTATTTTAGAGCGTTTAGCACGAGCATTACCTTTTTTACTAATCCGTATGTAAGTGCACCAAGCGCAGTGCCGCTAACGGTTGTCGATCCACAAGCCGTTGCTAAGCCAGAATTGACCGGACCGTAAATAGCCAGATTGTCATTAGCCCGAGATTCCTTCAGTTTTCAAAAATTCGACGTATTTCATTTCGATATCAAGTTTTATTTTTTGCTCTTCGATTCGCGATTTTGGTTTTTTGGCCATAATTCGGTCGGTTTCAATTTTAAATTTGGGAATGTAACGGTGCTTTAATAAAAATTCAAACCGCTCTAAAGGCGAGCCTTCAAGGGTTATCCAATCAAGCGCGTGATCGGCCTGTAGTAAAAAAATTAACCGGTGGTGATAGTTCAGCATTTGTTTGCTGGCGGTGTGAGTGATCAATGAAAACCCGGTCTTCGTTTTATCGGACGAGCTGGCGCGAATCATTCGTAGCCCCGCACAAAATAAAAGTGGATCTTTTTCGGTTGTAAATTGCATCGCTTTACCGGTGTCGTCGCCCCAATAGACCGGTTCAACAAAGTGAGACATCGGAATCAGGCAAGGGGCTTTCGAAAAGCCTTCCTTCCATGCCGGCACGTCGTAAATGCGCACCAATTCTTCTTCGCCCGTTTTGCGATTTATTTTTAAATCGGAAAGCCTTGAATTAGGAAATGGCGGCGGGGTCGGAAAAACCCCTTCGGTTAACACTAAATCATTATTTTGCATTTCGATGAGGGGCGCCTTCAAACTCATCTTAACTTTTTGATCCCAAGTTTTTGCGCCTGTTACATTTTTAAATTGAGTTTTCAAAGTTGATTCAAGTTTTTTTTGCGAGGTTTTGATACTATATTCACTGCACATGCTGAACACCATAATCAACTAGGCACCGCTTCGCAAGGCGCGACGAGAGGCGCCTAGCGTATAGAATTTTTTATTGATTGCAGTGATGTGGTTAAATCAGCAAGGTCATCCTTACCCGATAGCATTTCCAGTGAGACGGTATGATTAAAGGTCTGTAGCAGTGGTACAATGCGGTCTAAATTAATTAACTCATGAATTGGTTTTAAGGCGGGCGCACTTAAGTGAAAATGCTTCGCAATTTTTGCGTACTTATTTATTTGAAGTAAAGGGTCTTCAGCACTAAGAATCATGTTGCCCAAATCTAGATGCAGATTAAAGCCCGGTGAATTCACGGCCGTCACTAGGTCGTTGGCTTCATCGGTCGTGTTGATAAAATCACACCCGTAATGGGTCGCATTCGCCTCGAAACAAAAATGAATTTCTCGCGCACAAGCATAATCGCCAATGGACTTAAAAAAAGGTATAGCCATATTCACGGCGTCAGTTAAAGAAAGCGCACCACGTTGTCTATTTTTTGGCGAACCGAATACGACGACCTTCGCGCCTAGCTGTTCAGCTAAATCAATCATTTTAAGTAAATAATTCGAAGTTTCTTGACGGCTCGCTGCGCTTTCGAAAATTTTTAATTCAGGCCGACCATATAGTAACGACTGCAGGGCCACAATATCAAAACCAAGTTGGTTCATCGATCGCTTAAATTCTTGGGCCTCATTTGGGCTTACAGCAAAAGGGTCAGGCCATATTTTAGAGGGCGCAATTTCAATTTGGTTGATTTCAAATTTTTTTAGTAATCCTAAAGCCGATTGATTAAGTTCGTTCGGCCAAGCAATGTTCGATACCGCCCAGTTCATTACGTGCGCCCCTTCTGGTATCGGTGCACAAAATCTTTCAATTCTTCTAAGGTCTGCGCTTTCGAGTAAAGGTAGCCGTCGTGATGACCCCAAATTTCAGCAAATTGAGATTTGATGTCATACGAGGTAACGGGCGCACTTAATTCATTTTTAAATAATTTAGCAAAGCCGCGCTGACTTATTTCGGCAACGGTCAGGGGTTCGGTGGCTAAGTTAAGTATTTTAATCTTATGGCTTAAAACCTTATCTAGATCGGTTTTTAAATTCAATAAATTATAAAACTGAAATTTCGCCCTAGAGTCAATTTTATGAGTTTCGTTATCGTTTAAAAAATCAAATATGATATTTTTTTTTAGGCCTTCGCCAAACAAAGCGGGCAACCTAACAATAAAACTGTTTTTAAAGTGCTCGGCAAAAAAAACTTCCAAACGGCGACGATTGAATCCGTAAGGGTGGTTTATTATTTCGGGTGAATCAGCTTCAACCTTTAGCGAAGGTTTGGCGTAAACATCAACGGTAGATATTAAAATGGCAGTGTCAGCTTTGATTTTTTGCAAGTGGGCCATCAATTGATCGATGTGCGCGGCATCTTCTTTTGGGTTTTGATTAGCCTTCCACTTTTCCGCGCGCGCGGCGGCCACCACCAAAAAATCGAGATCTGTGCTATTGAGGCTATTCCAGTTGGTAGAATTAATTAGATAATCAAAATTGTACTGCTTACGTAAATGGCCGCCAACCAAGCCCGTGGCGCCGATCAGGGCCGTTAGTTTATTTGAGCTCATGGGTTAAACCTTCCCACGCAAGCTTTGATTAATGTGGCCAAGACCGTTCGGTAACCGGCAAGGCCTTTTATTTTAGTCGGGGTTTTCTCATTGGCCGGATAAGATCTTTCGACGGGAATTTCGATCGATTTAAAACCTAAACGCGCCGCCCGTATCGTTAAGTAATAATGTAATTCATATTTAGAAAAAATATCGCGAAAAGGCTGAATTCTTGGGTCAAGCAAAAATAATCTAGAGTACGCTCTAAATCCATTGGTCGTATCCGTTAGCCAGCGCCCACTCGCTAATGATAATAGCGGAGCATGTAAAAATCGAATCGCAAACCACCGTAACCACGGGGTGCGCTGATGACGAGCCCCCGCGATAAAACGAGAGCCCTGCACGTGATCATAACCGCGTTCTAATTTCTCGATAAATCGCGGCAAGGCTTCAAGGTTATCTTTACCATTACCGTCAATTAAAATGATTCCTTGGTAATTATCATTTAAAATTTCGGCTAATCCAACGCGCAATTGAGCGCTTAAGCCTGGCGTTCCGCGGTTAACTAATAAGGATCTAACTAAATTGTTTCGTAAAAAATCTGGGCGAAGGGCGTCGTCGGTACTGCCTCCATCGACGATAAAAATATCAACTAATGCTGCAAATTCTTTCATTTTAATTACTTGGTCGGTAATTCGTGAACCCTCATCCAAAACGGGTACAAGC
>JACMNA010000021.1 GCA_014378765.1 Bdellovibrio sp.
CATATTCGAAGGCTGATTAGTTAAGATGGGATTAGTTTTTGAATTGCTACAAGCCGTTAGAAAACCAACAAAAAGAATTGCAACTAATTGATGATGAATTCGTTGTGAGTTTTTTTGAGATAAGTTTTGCGGTGTGTTCATAATCCCCCCGGATACTTAACTAAGAAGCAAATAAGCGGCCATAGATCAATTTGAGAATTGTGATTATAAGTTAATAGGAAAGGGCTGATACCACTCTGGTGGTTGCCATAGTGAAGTAAGATGATCATAACTCAGGGTGCTCTGGCGAGATAAAATGCTGTTAGCAATTCTAAAGCAGCTGTAAACATTTTAAACGCTCAAATCCGAGACTATAGCAGTCCATTCAAGAAGGAAATAAACTATAAAACTTTTATTGATTTTTTATTTAACGAGTAATCGCAACGGACCAGTACCTGGTACTAATTGATAGTTCTTATTTGGGTAATGATATTCGGGCGTATAATAACCGAAACTTAAGAAAATTTCACCACGGTCTCTAAATATATTCATATATTGAAGAGCACAGCCTCCCGGCGAAACATTTTCATTCATAATAAATGAATTGCTGGGATAATTTTCCCACGCCCCACTCGCAGCATAAATTGGACTACGCAACAAAGCCACGCTCCATTCTTGGCCCGGTGTGCATCCTAAAGATTTATTAGCTACTTCGACAAAAGTATAATTTTGTCCGTCCGAACGAATCATGCTAGCCGCGCCGGCCCCAATACAACCAATGATCCATGTTCTGCAGTCCATGGATGATTGAAGGGCGTCATTTGGCAGATCTGCCCCAACGGTTTCCCAATTCGCGAAATCTCTTGATCGCGCCATTCCACGATAGCCGGTTAAGTCTGCGCCCCGAAATCCGTGAAAGCTCACATAAAAATAGTCGTCTGTTTTTTTCATAATTTGAGGCGTGCCTTCGTCGCCTGTATCCGGCGGACAGTGTTTGTCAAAGCCGTTACAAATTGAACTCCAGATTTGGCCACTTTTGACGACGGGATTCATTGTATCGCGAACAAACGGCCCCATTGGAGAATTTCCCCTGCGCGTATAGTGACACAAGTTCCAAGGCGAATAAATTCCGTAGCACTGACTAAGCAAGTGCCACGTTGAAGTTTCGGTATCAAAAAATGCCGAGCCGTCGACGATCATACAACCGTCGGCCGCCCCGTGGGCTGTATCTGCGGGTGTTGCGACTACGACCGGATCAGACCAGGTTATGCCGTGATCAGTGCTTTTACGTACGACGGTTTGAATATATCTTCCATCCGGGCATTGAGTGGCATTTGATCCATAATACTGGCGATTGAAGGCATACCAAGCGCCGTCTAACGTTACCAGCGATGATGTATTGCCATCCCAACCTGCGCTGCTGCTAAATAAATTTTTACTTTTCAGTTCGAAATGACTTTGATTTTGCCAAAGTGAATTCAAACCTAATCTGTCCACAATTAATTTTGTACTGACATGCTGTAAACCAATGACACCCGGCGAATAAACTCGAAACTCAAGATTACTTGAGCCCAAAGTTTCATAAACCAGATCAAATTCTTGTGGTGCGTTCACTCTTAAAAAGTTCTGACGTGGAATAACCCGGCGTGCAAGAACCTTGTTAGTTTGCGCATCGAAAACGTCAAGCGAGACGACGGGTTCATTATCAATTTCGATATTATCAATCGAAAGGGAAAAGACAACGGTACCAACACCTCCCGGGGTATCGGTCACGTAGGGGCCGTAAGTTAAAAAGCCAGCATTATTTGCTACACTGACTTTCCAATTATTTCCATTGCTAACACCAATTTGATGATGAAGGCGTGGGTCTGTACCGTTATAAAAAGTTTGAGGGCCTATTGGCATAGGTTGGGGTGGTGGTAAAACATTGCATGATAGGTAATGCGCCGAGCCTGATAGTGTACCATTCGTGCAAGTTCGTCGTTCAGTCGCACAAACCCCATCCACTGAAATTGCAGTTAAATATAAATCGATGAAAGCGTTGTGCGGAGTATTTGGTTGCCCGGCCGGTTCGGACAATACGCAAGATTGAGGCTGACCGACGCGACAGCTTGTTGCGTCTTGCAATAAGGCAGGACTGTCATTGTCATAAAAAAACGTGCCATCTTTGCATGTGCGATTTTTAGAAATACAAGAGTTACCGAATGAAACAGATGACTGTTCATAACCAACCACACTTTGTAGGTGCAAAATTGTTTTACCTTCAAATTGACATGAGTTGGGTTGTCCGACCACACAACTTGGATATTCGCCGGTGCCATCAAGTGCACCGTTGTAACACGTTCTAGTTTTTACAACGCATAAACTACCAAACGGTACATTTGATCGCTCGTAGGCTTCCGTGGCTTGACCATGCAAAACAGTTTTATTTCCAAACAAACAATTGCTGGCCGTGCCCACTTGGCAACTTGAGTTTAAATAGGCGCCGGTTAATGCGCCACCATTACAGGTACGTTTTTCAGTCCGACAAATTCCTCCGAAAGGCTCCGACGAATTTAAATAAGCGTCTACGCTTACTCCGTTCATAATTGTTCGACCATCAAACAAACATGTGCGAGGCGCCGACGGCGCACAACCTGAATAGCTGAAAGAACCAGAAAGTACACCGCCCGAGCAACGACGAATTTCTGTTTTACAATTAGAGCCAGCCGGTACGGTCGAATTCAAATAAGCTGTAACACTTGCACCTTCTGCCATTACTGTTCCATCGAACGCACACTGCTTCGGGATACCTTTTTTGCAGACCGGATCCGTTTCTTTACTTTCGCAATAGTTACTTCCAGCCAAAGAACTCTGACTTTGGAATTTTTTAGGAGCACAATTTTGATACGTTATATTTAAAATTAATAATGATGTGAAAATGCCTGTGATTTTTAAATACTTATTAAATTTAAAAATAAGCATTGCTGGCCCCCTTAGCCTCTTCTTTTCGGCCTAATCTAGACTTGGCTGAAGTCGTAATTCGGCTTTTCTCTACAACCGTGTTTCAACCTGATATTTTTTCTCGTCAAAAGCTTGTTGCGAAAGATAGAGGTGCGGGCGCGCTTTGCGAACACACGAGGATTACAGCTGGCCCAGCTCTACCCAGGTTACGCCATCGCCACCTGATTCTGGGGTGCCGGCTTTCCATTTCTTAACGTACACCGATCTTGATAAATAGGTGCGGATCGATTTTTTCAAAGTCTCGGTTCCGTGGCCATGAATGATCTTAAGCCTATCTTCGCTTTGGGTTGTGGCTAAGTCTAAATTAATTTCTAAGTCTGACAACGCCTCTTCGACCGTTTTACCACGCAGGTCTAGCATGCGATCGGCATCTAAAATTGTTACGTGCACTTGGCCACTTCGGCGCGCTAGCGTTGAAGTAGGGTTTAATGATTTTTGTGGCGGTTTTAATTCGCTCCAGTGAATTTGCAGACGAATCGATTGCGATAAAACCAAAACTTCGCCTTTCGCATTTGGTAGTGACTGCAAAACGCCATCTTGATTTAGATTCGGCGAAAAAACTTTGCTGCCCGGCGGAAATTTTAAGGCAAATTCGTCGGCCGTTTGGATGGCGCCCGAACCTTGTACCGTTGGTTTCGCTTTTACAATCTCGGGCAGTTTGAATTTTATTTCTTGTAGCTGACGGTGCTTATCCAATACCGTGGCCGCCTGTACGGTAGCAATGGCTTCATCGACTTTACTAGAAGCTTTTTTTATCGTTTGCTGCAGTTTATTTTCTTTTTCTTTTTCGAATTGCTCAAGTTTATATTCGTATTCATTTTTTAATTTCGTGGCCGCCTTTGTTTGCTGTTTCAAATTTTCTTGCAAGATTCCGATATCGTGCTTGAGTGATTCAAGCTCTGACATCTGATTTTGCCGGGCGCGGGCGGTGGGACTTAAATTTTCAACCGCCGCGTCCACGATATCTTTTGAAACGCCCACGCGCCTTGCGGTTTGAATGGCTAATGATTCGCCCGGCACACCTGATAAAAATTGATAGGTCGGGCGGCCATTCTTAGAGTCGTATTCTAAGCTTCCATTTAAAATGCGATCGGTTTCTTTCCAACCCATTTTGAGCGGACTTAAGTGCGAAGTGATGACGCCGTAAATTTGATGACTAGCGTATTTTTCAATGAAGGCGCGGGCTAAAGCGCTGCCTTCTTCGGGATCGGTCGAGCCGCAGATTTCGTCGATCAGAATTAAATTCTGGTGACCTTCAAGTTGTGAGGCCTGATCTAAAATTTTTAAATGCGCCGCGAACGTACTTAAATCTTCATCGACACTTTGTGAATCGCCAATGCCGGTGACGACTTCTATAAAAAATGGCAGCGTCGAACCTGCCGCGCAGCATATCGGTAAACCACAACGCGCCATTTGCGCGGCCAAGCCAATCGATTTAAGTAAAACTGTTTTACCACCCGCATTGGGCCCCGATAAAATCAAAATACTTTTGTCGGGATTCATTTGCACGGTGTTGGTAACGACAGGTTTGCCCGAAAGCTTAAGCAGCGGGTGAGCTAAATCTTTTAATTCAATCCGCTCTTCACTGAACTGGCAACTTTGCGCTTCAAGTAAATTGGTTAACTGCGCTTTAGAAAAAACAACGTCGCAATTTTCAAGAATATTTTTAGTACGATCAAAATCAGCCGTACGAGTTGCCATGTACGCCGAAATTTCCCATAGCAGGCGGTCGATCTCGTCATCAATTTCAACTTCAATTTGACGCAGGCGATTGTTAAGTGGAATGACCGTTTCGGGTTCCATGAAAACGGTTTGCTTCGTTTGCGAACTGCCGTGAATAACGCCCGGAACAAAGTGCTGCATGCCCCCTTTAACCGGAATAACCCAACGCCCTTCGCGGGTGGTTACATATTTTTCTTGCAGCATGTTTTCCATTTTGTGATCGCGCACCAAACGGTCCATATGGTTTTGAATTTGCCGCGCTAAATTTTCTTTCTCTTTCGAAAGACGAAATAAAGTTTCCGAGGCGTCCATACGAATGTCACCGGCCGGGGTCATCAAATTATCAATGGCCGATAAGGGCTCTTCGGCTTGCATCAGCCCCG
This sequence comes from Bdellovibrio sp., assembly GCA_014378765.1. GTDB lineage: Bacteria > Bdellovibrionota > Bdellovibrionia > Bdellovibrionales > Bdellovibrionaceae > Pseudobdellovibrio. The sequence goes on from JACMNA010000021.1 coordinate 5,088, forward strand.
TAGCTTGCTCGGTGGCCCACGCTGAAGAACTGCCTTTTAGCGCTTCGGCTAACGCCACGACTTCAAAACAAAAATGGCGTATATCTTTTAATTCTAAGTTTTTTAAGATCGCCTTTTTTTTAATTCGGCTGACCCAAAGTTCGAACAAATCTAAACTCTGCATGTGCGGCCGAAGGCCCGACATGATGACGGCGCTGGCCGCATCGACTTCGTAAAAACTATGTTCGGCTTCTTCGGCCGATTTTAAAGTTTTCGTTTCGGAAATAATAGTGCGCGCATTTTCGCTGGTTGCAAATGATTTTAATTTTTCTAAAATTTCAAACCAATCTAAATTTTTAATTGTAAACATGTGAACCTTTTCGATCGTTGTAAATTAAGAGCCCAATAAGTGCTAATAGCCACACTAACCAATCCCAATGCCCAAAACGAGTGTAAAAAGAAAGCGGCGGATTTTCTAAATATTTCACTTCGTAGGTGTATGCAAAAGGAACATCGATTCCAGAGTGGGTTAATTGGGTTCCATCGGCTAAGATAACCGACGAAACGCCGCTATTTGTCGACCGTACTAAGGGCCGACGGATTTCAATCGCGCGCCCTAATGTCATGGTGCCGTGCTGATAAGGTTCGGCCCACCAGCCAAACCATGAATCATTCGTTACATTAAAAAATATTTGCGAACCCTTCTTTGCTAGATTGCGTGAAAAACCAGGGTTTAATGACTCGTAGCAAATTTCGGCGCCAATTCGGACAACTTTATCTTTCAACGGCACTTCGTAAACTGTGGGGCCATCGCCACGTTTGTAAGTGCCGACGAATGGAAAAAGCTGATACAAAAACTGCAAGTGTTCGCCCAGCGGCATGTATTCGCCAAAGACCAGTAAATCACTTTTGTTGTAGGGGCTACCAATCATTTTACCTTGCTCTGAAATAAAAAAGACCGAATTACTAGTCAGCGGGTAACCCAAATGATCAAGGCGCGCGGGATCGATTGAATAAGCTCCCGTAATTAAGGGGCGATTCCAAGCGATCACGCGCTGAAGAAGTTGTTGCGGAGCCGGTCTCGGTTGGTAGGCAGGATCTAGCGGAAAAGGCATCGCCGTTTCGGGCCAAATAACAATCTCTGTTTCGGGATGAGTCGCCAATAACTTTTCGGTCATATCCGCATACAGTCCCAATAAATAAGTGTGATACTGACTTTGTTTTTCGGCCAGTAACTTATCTTGATTTCCAACGTGACCTTGCACTAAACCAAAATTCACTTGCTGGTCGGTCGCAGCCCACTGTTTTTGTTTTAAAATGCCTAGACCTGTCATAACTAGTATAAAAGTAAAACAACTACCAAACGCAACTATTGAATTAAGACGTGAAGGGGATGAGTTGCGGCTTGAGGCACTGCTTGATTGGCGGTGGTCAGATTCATTTCTTAAGCTTAGTAAGCCCCAAGAAATGATCGCCTGAATAACCAAGATCCACGTTGATAACCCCCAGAAGCCTACGGTGTCGGCCCATTGAAAAAGTGGAAGCTTTATCCACAGAAGAGTGTAGGCTAGATTCCATTCAAAAATGCTGGGCCAAATACGTTCTAAAAGTGCCAAGGTGATGGCAAAAACTAAAAGTGATCTGAGCGCTCCATCGACCTTGAATTTACGTATGAGCCACACGCCCAGCACCAATGATATGGGTATATATAAATGCATAAACGCCGCAAATAAAAACAGGGCTCCGACGCAAATAAACCAAGGCAATTGACCGAATTCACTTGCCACATAATAAATCCAATTAAATCCGATCAGGGTTAAAATAAATTGCGAAATCCAACCAATAAAAAATATTTTTTTATAAGAAGCCTGCTCGTTCTGTAACTCGAGCGTCGCTAACCATAATGGCGCATAACAAACTAATAAAAACCAACCTGAAAATGGAATGTAAGAAGTACCGATCAATAGACCGCTCAAAATAGAAAATAAAAAAGGTCGAGGAATAAGCTTGAAAAAATTCAAAAATTTCGACATCCTATTATTGGTAGCACAATCTGTTATTCGGGGGAAGACGCAGATGATTGAGGAAACAGAAAAAACTGAAGTGTCAAATCGTGCGGATCATAGATCTACGCGAGCGTCAGTCAATGCGACGCAAGCGTCGTTTAATAGCATCGCGCCAGAATATACGGATTCTGCCATTTTAGAACAAAGTGTTCACTTTCGTTGCCCTCACTGCCAAAAGCTTTATCGAACTAGCCAAGATGTTTTCGATGGCGCTAGCCCTGAATTTGATTGCTCAACTTGTGATAAATCTTTCGTACTGACGAGCCAGATAGATTCGTTTGGGCTTTATCAAACCGAAGGGCAAGGGCAAATTGTTTTTTCAAACTGCCCGAAGTGTTCGCAATTAAAGCCACAAAAATCAGACGAATGCCCCTCGTGCGGAGTGTTCGCAAGCAAGTACGAAGAATTGCAAAAGGTCGAAAGCCCCTCGTTATTTGAACTGAATCAGATTTGGCAAAAGACAATTGCTGATTTTAATAACGATAATATTCATCAGGATTTTTTAAATCGGTGCCAGCAGAAAATGGCCCTTAACTTTGCCTTTCAAAAATACTCAGAATTAAAAAAAACCATGGGATTTGATTCGGTTTGCGAAAAATACATGAAACAAATTGAACTGCGTCTCGAGCGGCAATTTTACGCGGCCGATGCCGAAGTGGCTGAAAATCAAAAAGAATTTCCTTTATCGCAGTGGGTGTTTTTGTCCGTTGGTATTTTAGGTATGTTGCTTTTAATCTATAATAAAGTTAGACCAACATTTCCAAACTTAACGGGTTTAGTTGTCGCCGTAACCGTGCTGTCGTTCGGATTAGGTTTCGTTTCATCGCAACGGAACCGCGGAATAAAACTATAGTTATCTTTCGATTTCGATGGGTTGGTCTGTACCAATTCGTAATACTGGCTTCTTTTTTGGCGCTGCAGGTTCAAGCGTTTTAATGACGTCCATTAATTGCGACACATTGGCCGAGCGCTTGAGATTTGGATCGGCGCCGATAGATAGATCTTCTTTCAATTTTCCATCTGAACCAAAAGTTCGATTTGATTTTTGTGGAGCTGCCCCGGAGATCACCGTTTCGCCACCTAAAATTGTTAACGATTTAAATAAATTAAGTTGGCGGGCCGTACGAGTTTTAGCAATTAATGACGTTGAAGTATCGCCAGATGAAAGAATATAGTTTTTTATTTCGATCGCTTTAAAGTATTGCTCTTTATGCGACATGATTAACGCCGCAGCGCCAGAAACGAAAGCGGTGGCTTGCGAAGTGCCGGTCATGAGGCCGTATAAATTGTGCGGTAAACACGATAAAATATTTTGGCCGGGCGCGGCGATGTCAACCGTATCAACACCGTAGTTTGAAGAAGATAAAACTTCCGTCGTTGGGTCGATGGCCGTAACCGAAATGATATTTTTCAATTTATAGTCGGCCGGGTAGTAGTGATGTTGATCTGAATTTGATCGTTCATTACCAGCCGCGGCCACAAAAAGTATTCCTTTCGCTTCAGCTAAGGCGACCGCGTCGTGTTCTTCTTGCGAATAATCCGTACCGCCGCCCGAATAATTAATAATATGCGCGCCCATCTTTATGGCATACTTTACGGCGGCAATTGTATTTTTTAAATTGTCGGTGTTAGGAACTTTCGGATCAAAGTACTTCAATGCCATTAAGCTTACTTGCGGCGAAATACCGCTAATGCCGCGCTGGTTACCGGCTTCGGCGCCGATGATTCCAGCAATGTGGGTCCCGTGACCGTGGTTATCGTCAAGCCGGTTATTGTTCGCGACAAAATTCCAACCATGAACGTCGTCGATAAAACCATTTTTGTCATCGTCGATGCCATTAGATTCTTTGCTGCGACCGTTAGAATCGGTGCCTGTTTCACCCGGATTCGTCCATAAATTATTTCTTAAATCTTCGTGATTAACATCGATACCAGTGTCAATAACTGCAACAATCGTTTGTTTCTTACCCTGAGTAACCGACCACGCACGGGCGGCATCAGATTTTTTTAGGCCCCACGCTTGTTTTATCGCGGGGTCATTAAATAATGCCGAGGGCTCGTCGGTCACTTTCGTAGTTTGATCTTTAGCGTTACCTAATTCAAGGTTACGACCTTCCAGCACTTTGGCCAGATGACTCTTCTTGGTGGATTGAGTTTCGCGTGAAGGCCCGTCACTGACTTGATTTTGATAAATAAAAACCGCCACACAAAATAAAACAAAAATACTTGCGGTCGTCAGAGCCAAATTGATCTTCTTCATCTTCAGCTTTTCGGCCTATAAAAAGCAGATCTGTAAAATTATCTTTACTGTTTGGGTTCGGTCAGGGACGTTACACTTTCGTCTTGTTTTGCGACGTTCAGTTTCAAAAATTCAATCGGAAAATCATGCTCATCGTCTCGCTTTGAGATTCGTTCGTAGAAGAGTTTATTGCGCGCAATAATTTTTACATAAGTTCTTGTTTCTTCATAGGGAATGTCTTCGATGAATTCTAACGTATCGTCAAATTTTTTCGTCTTTAACCAGCCCGAAAGCGCCCGCGGCCCCGCATTGTATGCAGCGGCCACAAACGTAAGCTGCCCATCCTGTTTACGAACTTGCTCCATTAATTCATAAGTACCTAGCTGAATGTTAATTTCTGGATTGTAAAGATCTTCAGGCTTAGCGTAGGGCACTTCGAATTTTTTCGATAGTTGCTTCGCCAGGCGGGGGATCATTTGCATGAGACCCATCGCATCGGCGTGGCTGCGAGTTTTCGAGTTAAACGCTGATTCTTGCTTAATAATCGAGTAAATTAACGAAGTAGGAATATTTGTTTTAGCCGACATTATTTTAACTTGATCTAAATAGGGCTGAGGAAAAATTAGATCCATGTGTTTCATGAAAACTTCAATTTTTGTTTCATTTGACAATTTAGTGAAGCTTGCAAATAAAGGTAAAAAGCGCTGACCGTTCTCGGCCAGATAAATACTTAAATTAATTTGTTTTTCTAACCCTTTTGAAAGAATGGGCACCGCGCGCTCGGCTAAATCAACTTCTTGATAACGAATTAAATCTTGAAATATATTTTTCTCGCTGGCGCCCAAGAACGAAAGCTCTTTATCAAATGGAAATTTTTTCTCATATTTAAGTTTTGACAACGCCGGAATCTTTTTACCCAGTTCGTGGTAAGAGACTAGTCCGTAATAACCAAAGAAATCATCTTGCGTTAATTTTTCTAATATTTTTTTCGATTCTTCTTTTTTATCTAGTTCTTTAAGCGTGCGGGCCTGGTAAAATGAGGCGCGCGAACGTTCACTGTTTTCAACGGTAGATGCGGCTAAAGCCGCAAAAGACTTTTCGGCTTCGGTCCAACGGCGGTTTTTATAAAGAATCCAAGATTTCAACCACTGAATGCGATCGGCCGTAAATGAAAGGTTTTTTGGCGACCATTTTTTCATATCTTCTAGACATAAATCATAATACGAAACGGCCGTGTCGAAATCACCGACTTCCTCTGCCATACGTCCTTGGATAAAATAAATTTCTGCCACTGAGGTAAGATTTTTTAAATCTCGCAAAGTTTCGGTTAAGATTTGATCAGCCTGTTGCAAACGCCCTTCGGTCCAATAGGTACGGGCAAATAACTGGGCCGCCTCGTAAAAGCGTTGAGCGGCCTCTTGATCTTTTTTAATTTTTTTAAGTTCGGCCTTGGCCCAGTTAAATAAATCGGCAGTTGATTTTAAAAAATCATTGCGCAGACCCGCACTTTTTTGCTTCGAGCGCAGCTGGCGGTAAGCTTTCATTTTTTCAATGGCGGTTACAGCTGACTTTAGATTCTTTTTTAATTCGGTAATTGTCAATTTTGCCAAAGGGGAAGGTTTAGTTAAATCAAGTTCTTCAATTTCTTCGGCGTAAATACGTTTTTCAATCTCGCTTAACTCTTTAAAATCGTATTTAAAGTTCTTACAATTTTTATGGGCGCGAATTCCAGCTAAGCCCTTCAGCGAGAATTTTGCGTCGCCGGCTTTTTCAATTAACTGATCACAGCTCATTTCAATCATGCTGGGATTTGAACTCGTAATACGCGCGGCGGGGGACGTGACTGCGGCGGGGGCCAAGGCTGCTTCGTGCGAGCCCGTGGCCGGTTTAATTAATTTAGACTGGCAAGATTGCGAAAAGAAAATAAGTAGGCCGGTGATTAAAATTTTTTTTTCCGTTCGCATGCTGTAATTACTCCGCTCAATGACTAATGTGTGTCTAATGACGTCTAAGTTTTAACTGCTTCTTTTTTAGGGCTTACCGCGACCGCCGTCTTGAAATCAAATTGCAGCTTATCATTTTCAAGGGTTACGTTCACTTTGCCACCAGATTTTAGTTTACCGAAAAGCAGTTCGTCTACCAACTGACTTTTGATAAACTGGTCAATCTTCCTTGCAATCGGTCGGGCCCCGTAAATGGGATCATAGCCCTTTTGAGCTAGCCAGTTGACAACATCATCCGTATATTTCAGTTCGACTTTTTTACTAGCTAGACTCATGCGAAGTTCAGATAAAAATTTCTCGACGACTTGCTGTATCAATTCTAATGTCAGCGAATTAAAATAAACGATTTGATCTAATCGATTAATAAACTCGGGCGCAAAAGTTTTTTTAATGGCCTCGGCACTGACGCCCGAGCGATCGGGTTTAGATACGCCAATAGTCCCTTTGGCCACGTCTTGCGCGCCGGCATTTGTCGTCATTACAATCAACGTGTTTTTAAAATCAACCGTGCGGCCGTTACCATCGGTTAAACGCCCGCCGTCCATCACCTGCAGTAATATATTATAAATATCGCTATGGGCTTTTTCAATTTCATCTAAAAGCACCAGCGAGTAGGAATTCTTGCTAATGACTTCAGTCAGCTGGCCTCCTTGCTCGTAGCCCACATACCCCGGCGGCGCGCCCACCAGTCGCGAAATGGAGTGCTTTTCCATGTACTCGCTCATATCAAAGCGCTGAAAGTGAATTCCTAAAATGCGCGCCAGCTGTTTACAGACTTCGGTCTTGCCGACGCCCGTGGGGCCCGCGAATAAAAATGAACCCCAGGGTTTTTCTTTTTGATCAAGTCCACTGCGTGCAAATTTTATCGCCCGCACTAAGTGCTCGATGGCTTCGTCTTGTCCGAAGACCACTGATTTTAATTTTTTATCTAAATCTTTTAAACTGCGCAAATCATCATTGCTCATGTCGGTGGCCGGAACCCCCGAAAGTTTACTGACCACTTCCATAACGTCTTTGGCTTCAATGGTGGCATTTTTAGTTTTTAGTTTTACAAAACTTGCAACTTCGTCCATTAGATCAATCGCTTTATCAGGTAGTTTTGAGTTGGCTAAATATTTTTGTGATAAATCAACGCAAGCTTTTAAACTTTCATCGGAATAAGTGACCCCGTGAAATTCTTCAAACTTCTTTTTAATGCCGGTAATAATTTTAAGCGCGTCATCCGCCGAAGGTTCACTAACATCAAGTCGTTGAAAGCGGCGGGCCAAGGCTTTGTCTTTTTCGAAATGCTGACGATATTCTTGAAAAGTCGTAGCACCAATGCAGGTTAGATCACCCTTCGTCAAAGCGGGTTTTAGTAAGTTTGACGCGTCCATCGAGCCACCCGAAGTGGAGCCCGCGCCAACGATGGTGTGAATCTCATCGATAAATAAAATAATATTTTTTCGTTCTTTAGTTTCTTTTAAAATATTTTTCAATCGACCTTCAAAATCACCACGGTATTTCGCCCCGGCCAGCAGTGAACCAAGATCGAGTGAATAGATAATCTTATTTTTTAAAAAGTCGGGTACTTCACCCGCAACAATTTTTTCAGCCAGCCCTTCGGCGACGGCGGTTTTACCAACGCCCGAATCACCAATCAGCAGTGGATTGTTTTTAGTGCGCCGGCCCAGCGTTTGAATCATTTTTTGAATTAAATCTTCGCGGCCCACTAAGGGATCTTTGCGACCCGAAACTACGTAGTCATTGAGATTCAACGCAAAATCTTCCAGCGCCGAAGCTTTTATCTTACCGCCGCTATCATTATCACCTTCACCGGAAGAATCTTTTTTAAGCCCATCAGTTGTTCCAGATGAAAGATCATGACTAACAATTGAAATGACGTCAAATTGGGTCACGCCACATTTGTTTAAGCAAAAAACCGCAAAAGATTTTTTTTCTTCGAAAATTGAAATTAAAACGTGCCCTTCATGTATTTGATTTTTTCCGGCGCCGTGCAGCTGCAGAGCGGCCCGCTCAAATACTCTATGCAGCGAAACCGCTAAGTCAGGCTTCCAAGAGTCTTTCGGATCAAGAACATGTTTCTGATCGTCTTTAAGTACCGGATTTTTTGCGATGTAAACTTCAAGTTCTTTTTTAATCTCGGTAGGCGAGGTGCCCAGCTGCTCAAGAATTTCCACGATCATTGGGGCTTCGGCAAGGCAAAATAAAAAATGTTCTAATGTCACAAATTCATGATTTTTTTTCGCCGCCAAATCAATCGCCTTACCAAAACGTTTATCAAGTTCTTTAGAAAGCATAAGTCCTCTAACTTTCTTCTTCGTAAGAAGTTTTAAGCGGATGTTGGTTCGCTTTGGCAAATTGATTCGCTTGCGCCACTTTAGATTCCGCAACTTCAAACGAAAAAACGCCGGCTAAGCCCACGCCCTTATGATGAACGTCTAGCATAATTTCGTGCGCAGCTGAATCCGATTTACCAAAAATTTTTTTAAGTACAAAAATCACAAAATCCATCGGCGTATAATCATCATTGTGCATCAGCACTTTATAAAGCTTGGGCTCTGCCACTTCTGAATCAATGTCTAGATCAAGGTCTGGGTTATCAAAACGTCTCGTACTCATACGAAAAGTATAGACCAATTCTCAGAATGACATAAGAAAATTGTTAAACAAAGTTCATGTTGCGCTGGCACAAGAAAATCTATATTGCAATAGAACGACTAACTAAAAAAACACAGTACGTTACAGATGGGAAAACATGAAAAAATCAAATAATCTAAACAACAAAGGTTTTTCGTTGATTGAATTAATGGTGGTCGTTGCCATCATCGGTATTTTATCAGCGATTGGTATTCCGCAATATTCGAAGTTTC
>JACMNA010000158.1 GCA_014378765.1 Bdellovibrio sp.
AAGAAAATAAAATAAAAGAAGCCTTCAAAACAAATTTGGCTGGGCTGAAGATTGATCAAGCGATCGATCAGTACTGGCAAATTAAAGGCGTAAAGATGGGAGCTTCAGCTCTACTTATGGTCGATAGTAAAACTGCGGCCAGCGCCCTTGCCAACATGGGCGCAACCGTTGACCCGCATGTATCGTTAGTTAACTTAGCTACAAACCAAATGATGAAGCACTTCAAGGAAATATTCGTACAGCGTTTGGCCCTGACTAGCGAACGCTACAAAACCGCAATCACTGAAGGTGATAAAAATGCAGTGATGGCATATGGAGTTCAACTTACAAACTTATGCGGACTTGCCGCAGGCATGTATTATGGCACGCAGGAAGAATCTACTTTAAAAACTGGCAATGCGCTTCGAAAAGTTCAGTCGAAACCACCAGAAGGTTATGACGAAGCTTGCAAGCCTGTTGCCTGCTTAGATAAGCCAAGGCCGCTTCTTTTTAAATCGACTCTTCAAGACGCGCCACTAGCGGATGCGTTTAAGGCTCACGTTTGCCAAATGCAATTAGACTACGATCTTGTTATGCAAAATGTAGAAAAGAGAATTGAGCTATCGGGTACTATCTGCCGCTAGTTCGTAATATAAAAATTATTTGTATAAATCCAACTTAGCCATTTGATTGCATCGGGTAAAGGCAAGCGCGGACTCATGCGAACTTGTAGGCGGTACGTGCCCGGGCCACTCAGCCGAAATATACCTTCGAAGGTATTCAGAGTGTCTGCCCGCACGCCATTTTTTATTAAAACCACTTCATAGTACGACGTAGGTTCGGATGGTAACTTAAAGTAAATTTTCATACTTTTCGAGTTAGGAACACTGGCGCCAATGGAATACTTCTTCTGAGAAAAATCATCATATAAGTAGGCCTCGAAGCCTTTCGAGTCACCTAGAGCATCAAAACATATATAAAATTGTCCGCTTTTAAGCGCGTCTAAAATCTTTTTTCGATCTTCAAAAATGTTTCCACTTAATTCTGAAGTTAATAAGAGGTGGTTTGAAGCGATACTGAGAACACGTTCATAACTTGGAAATTTAATTAACCAATCAGCCAATGGGATGGCGCGCGCTGAAGCTTCAGCGCCCTGAAAAGCAACGAATTTTCTTTTCTGCGAGATTTCATCGAATAATATAATTTCATCGGTTGGCTCTTGAAAAAGTCGAATGAGCGCAAGCTTGGGGTTAAAGGGATACAGCAGCAAACTCCAAATCGTTGAAACTTTTGAATAGTCCCACGAACGCTGAGACATACTTTTTAAATTTACAATTTCTAGGCCGTCAAGCCCCTCAGGAATTTCGCCCGTCCAATTGAAGCCGGATTTAAACGGGTGTGCCAGAACCAGTAACGAGTCACTTTTATGTGAATCTTGCGAAAGCAAATCAGAAAGCTGCAATTGCGATTCACCTTGACGTAAACCTAAGTTTTTCTCGCTAGTAGAAAAATAGATCAATCGAGAATCTTTGTAACCATATTTGGCCCCTTGTAAAACGCCAAGATTTTGTAGATAGCTGTCTTCAGGAATTTTTAGGCTGGGGTTTAAGTCGGTCATCAAAATAAACTTATGTGCCGTTAGTTTTGCCTGAGCCAAAATAACACTGAGGGGCTCAGAGCCAATTGACAAATTACTATGAATATTCATTGCCAGCCGGTAATCATAATAAAAGTCAGTGGTTTTCACTTTGCGAGGAATAAAATTAAAATCAAATTGAGATATGTAAAATCCATATATAAAATAAGTAATTAAAACAAAAGCGAAACTTGCAAAAAGTTTATTCATGGGTCATCCGAAAAAGCTCAAGGTTAAGCTCTTCTAAATCTTTTATTTTAGTAATTTTAAAATTAACATACGCTTCGGGCCAAATTGAATTTTTGTGCTTAAGCACATAAAATTCATTTTCGGTTGGAATTGAAACGGTCAATGAGTCGTAGAAGTCATGACGAGATAATCCGCGCAACTTATTGACGGTTTTACCCGTTGACCAGGTCAGTAATGAAGAAATTTGATAGCTCGGTCCGTACAACGGTTGATACTGATCGACGAGGGGCTCTAAAAATTCGATATCTTTAGAGCTGATTTGATTTTTTAGAATGTTTTCGCCAAGTGGTGTAAATAAAATACCTATAAAAAGAATGTAAATAACAGCCCAGTAACCTAGCGCCCAATTTTTTCTTTTTTCGGTTAGGTTCGTCGCGGCCACGGCGGCCCCATGCAAATGAGCCGTAATGGGCCAATTGGCCTCAACGACGGCTTTAAATGAGCTAGATAAAAAGAATAAAAATTGGGTTAGGGTGAAAATTTTATCAGCGCGGTCAGATTTTTTAAAAAGCGCAGTTAGCAAAAATGGATTCAGAATTAAAACTTGGCTTAAAATAAAACTAGGTGTCCATGTCCAATCGTAATAGTTTTTTACGAAACCATGATTAATTTGATAAGCAAATGAACTCCACTCGTTTTGATAATTCCACCATACAACCGGCAAACAAAATATTAGACCAAATAAGATTGTCAATAAGGCTCCAAGTGGTCGGACCTGTCTTAATTTTTTGCTTACAATTAAATAAATGAGCCCAGAAATAACGAACAGCACAATGTGATATTTTGAACAAAAACCTAAGCCTAGTGAAACGCCAAGTAGCGCATATGCTAGGTAAGTTCGTTTGTTAAAGGCTTCTAAGAAAAAGAGATAACTTAAACTCCAAAATAAAACCAACGGCAAATCGGGCGTAGCCATAATTGCACCCGGGCCCAGTAACGGATTCAATTGCATTAAAATTAGAAACCAAAATATTGCGGAGTCTGAAAAAGCCTTTAACTTAAGAATTCTCGCCCAGACATACATCGAAATGATACTTCCGATGATAAAAATAAATCGAGTCGATAGGCCGTTCGTAAAAGGAAACAGCTTTTCTCCTAAAAAGATAAACCAGCTTACCATGGGGGGGTGATCAAAATAGCTAAGCTGAGGGTGCTGGGTCCATACGTAGTAATAGGCTTCGTCTGCAAACAATGGAACAAACAGGGCCAAGCCAACCTTAATAAAAAATGATACCGTTAAAATGCTAAATATTTTTTTATGATTCAATTTAGAAAGTTAATTTAACCGGTTTATTACTTGCGCCGGCAGCACCTTTTTCGACTCCGTTCACAATCAGATTAACCGCACCACCATCTTCGGCTTTTAAATGAAGGCCATCGGGCGAGCGAATGACTTGAACTTGCTTGGTTTGCAATCGCAATTTTGAAAAGTTTTTGCTATTTCCTTTAGCGTACAGAAGCTCAACATTTTTTTTGGCTTCAATGATAATTTCAACTGGTTTACCGGCCGAAGGCTCGAAGCCTTCTTCTGGAGCTAGGGTTACAGTTGATGATGTGTCTAGGTTGTCGGTCATTGACGAACTTTTTACTGGCGTCGTTGGCGGCTGAACTTGCGTGACCGTTACGGTTGGGTCTGCCGGCACAGGGCTTGCGGCCGGAACCGACAAGTTAGTATTTTCTTCTGAAGCGGCCGCTGGCGCAACCGGATTAAGTGGCTTTATTGCCGCCACATTATTTGTATCAATGGTGGCATCGCGCTGATATTTCTCGACAATCTTATCCACTCCGATGATTAAGACGATAAGAATAATAGCCAATGCCATATAAATAAATGTTTTTTTGCTGTTGTCGTTATTAAGTTGAGTAGATTGGGCAACTTTTTTAAAATGCGTTGCACCCGAGGGCGCCGGTTCGCCCTGGGTGGCTGAAGGTGGCCCCAATGGCGGTGGCGTTTTTGGCATCGGGTGGGTTGAGCCCATTTCTTCTTGAAACTGCCTCATGACTTGATCAACATCAATTTTTAAAAGCTGGGCGTAGCTTTTAACAAAACCACGAACAAAAGTTTTAGCGGGCAATTCCTCTGGTCGGCCACCCTCAATTGAAGAAATAATTTTTGAACTTAGTTTTAACGACAAGGCAACATCTTGTACCGAAAGGCCTTGCTTGATTCGCTCGGTTTTTAAAAGCTCTCCTGTGATATTCATAGGGCCCCTTTTTTTAAGACTTCTAACATTTTCTGTGCTCTGTCCAAAAACTTACTGTTCGGATAAAGTTTAATTAATTCTTCAAATCTAAAAATCGCACGATCTTTTTGCCCATTTCTAAAAAGCGCAATTGCACTGTAATAATGAGCGTCTTCTATTTCTAATGGATTACAAAATCCAACCGCTTTTTCTAACTGAGATGCAGCCAATAAATTTTCCTTAAGCTCTAGATAAGCTCGTCCTAAATAAACATGCGTTATGCAATTTTCGCGATCATTTTCTAACGACTTTTTAAAATAGCTAAGGGCGCGTGGAAAATTTTTGCGATTAAATTCTAAGATGCCATAGTTGGCGTACGCGCGAGAAAAATCAACGTAGGTCAAATCAGCCAGTACGATTTTCAATAAATTTTCTGCCTGTCGATATTGTGAAGTTTCAATGTAGACCCTGGCTAGGTTATTTTTCGCATCGGTAAAAGCCGGCTGCATGGCAATGGCTCGTTTATAATGATCTTCGGCTAAGTCATAACGTTGTCGCATAAAATAAACGTGGGCTAAATTTGATTGAATGGTGGCATCGTTCGGATTGATATCTTGGGCGATTAGCAATTCTTTAAGCGCTAAAGGATAATTACCCTTTTCAATATGAGCAATTGCAATTTGCGAATGAAGGTCGCCAGTTTCTTTATTAACCGGAGGAATCGACTTACAACCACTGCAAATTAGGTACATAAACACACAATGAAATAAAAAAGCCAATTTCATAAGCTAAGAGTAGCATTCAATCATATTGAGTCAATGGGGATTAGGTTGTTGATAAGTATAGAAAAGTTTCGAAATGATCAGTCTGCGGAAACATATCGAATATTTGTAAATGCCGAATTTTAAAATTTTGATTGGCCATCATAATTTTTTGAAGATCGCGAGCTAAAAACACGGGGTGGCAGCTAATATAAATTAAATCGGTTGGTCCAGTTTCAATTATTTTCTTTAAGACGATATCGCTACATCCAGCCCGCGGCGGGTCTAGTATCACCAGCTGTTTTGAAAGTGATCGGCGTGCCACAAAAGATTCGCAATCAGACGTAAATGCAAAGAGTCGCTTTTGATAACTAAGCGATGTTAGTTTTTGTGTTGCGAATTTAGTTAATTCAGAATTCATCTCAACACTTTCCATGCGTAAATTCGGAAGCTTTTGAAGCAAATCAAACGTAAAATTGCCGGCGCCCGCGTACAGCTCGCTAACAAAAGTCGGATTAATTTTTGTCACGATTTGCGAGACTAGACCAACTAATTTCTGATTGATTTCATTGTTTACTTGAGAAAATGAAAGGCCTTCGCCCTGATCACCAATATTATAATATTCGAATTCATTTTTTTGATTTAGCTTGAGCTCAAACTTCTGTACTTCGGTTGTGGGTCGTAATTTAGCTTTTACCATGGGTATTTGATCTGAAATTTCTTTTTCGGCAATTAAGCATAAATCAATATCGACGATATCATGTGATTCACGCTGAAAATATCCAAGTTTTGTACCTAGTCTTTTTAACTGAATACGATTTCTGTAGTGCAAATTTTTTGGAGAGTAAATCGTGGGTAATAAATTAAAGTCAACGCCCGGAATAAACTTCTGAAATAATTCCTGTAAGATTATTTCTTTTTGGTGTACTTGCTCAGACTCATCAATATGCTGCCAGGCGCAACCGCCACAGGTTGGAAAATAAGGGCAGGGCGCCTGACGCCGTGCTGGTGAAGGCTTTAAAATTTCTAAAATATCGGCACGTAAAAAATTTTTTTCAACGAAGGTGATTTTAATTTTTAATTCGTCTTCTTGTGCAGCCAACTTTATAAAAACCACGATTGAACGATCTTTAAATGGAATGCGCGCGACACCGTCGCCACCGACGGCCAATTTTTCAACCGTAACAACATGCTCAGAATGCAAAAGGGACCCCGTTTCAGAGTCCCCTTGCTTATTATTTTGCTTTAATGGTCGTTTGTTATTCACAAGATCAATTACATATTAACTAATTCGTGCTTGTCAAAAAAGATCGCTAATTCGCGCTCTGCTGAAGCAACTGAATCAGAGCCGTGAACTGCATTTTCACCCATTGAATCACCATGCTTGGCGCGGATTGTGCCGGCATCAGCTTTTTTAGGATCAGTCGCGCCCATGATCTCACGATTTTTTAAAACCGCGTTATCGCCAACTAAACACATCATCATCACGGGACCCGAAGTCATGAATGATACTAATTCACCGAAAAAGGGACGCTCTTTATGTTCTGCGTAAAATAATTCGCATTTTTCTTTCGACATCATGCAAAGTTTTGCGCCCGCAATTTTCAATTTTTTAGATTCAAAAATGTTAATGATATCGCCAATTGCATTTTTCTTTACCGCATTTGGTTTGATGATTGAAAACGTTCTTTCTGTAGACATGTTAACTCCTTGTTAATTTCTTTTATTTCAACATTGATTTGAGGGTTGTACCCATATCCGCCGGGCTACGCGAAATTTTACAACCGGCGGCCTCTAATGCCGCGAACTTTGCTTCGGCCGTACCTTTACCACCGCTAATAATGGCGCCCGCATGACCCATGCGTTTTCCCGGAGGTGCCGAGGCGCCTGCAATGAATACGGCAATCGGCTTTTTAAATTCTTTTTTAATATATTCAGCCGCTTCTTCTTCGGCCGTCCCACCAATTTCGCCGATCATGATGACGGCGTCGGTATCTTTATCGGCGTTGAATAATTTTAGAATGTCGATAAAGTTTGTTCCGTTCACGGGATCGCCACCAATACCAACGCATGTTGATTGGCCTAAACCTAGCGCCGACAATTGACCGACAGCTTCGTAAGTTAAAGTTCCTGAGCGCGAAAGAACACCGATGCGCCCTGCTTTATGAATGTGACCGGGCATAATTCCGATCTTACAAGCCTCAGGCGTGATAACGCCCGGGCAATTGGGACCAATTAGCCGGGTGCGTTTGCCTTGCATATATTTTTTAACTTTAACCATGTCTAAAACTGGAATGCCTTCGGTGATACAAATTACTAAATCTAAATCCGCATCGACCGCTTCCATAATAGAATCAGCGGCGAACGGTGGTGGTACGAATATCATTGAAACGTTGCAGCCAGTTTTTGCTTTCGCTTCTTTAACCGTATTAAAAACGGGAATGCCCAAGTGAGTCGTTCCGCCTTTACCTGGAGTCACGCCGCCCACCATTTTGGTGCCGTACGCTTGACATTGTTCAGTATGAAATGAACCTTGAGAGCCCGTGATGCCTTGGCAAATAACCTTTGTGTTTTTATCAATTAAAATAGCCATCTTAATTACCCCTTAATTGCTGCAGTAATTTTTTTCGCTGCATCGGTTAGATCGTTTGCGGGTATAATATTAAGTCCGCTATCTGCTAAAATCTTTTTACCAAGGTCAACGTTAGTGCCTTCTAGGCGAACGACTAACGGCACCTTAAGGCCGACTTCTTTTGAAGCCGCAATAACGCCTTCAGCGATGACATCACACTTCATGATTCCGCCAAATATGTTAACTAATATTCCTTTTACGTTTTTATCTTTTAAAATAATTTTGAAAGCGTTGGTTACTTTTTCTTTATTAGCCCCGCCGCCAACATCTAAAAAGTTAGCGGGAGCCGCGCCGTGAAGTTTAATAATATCTAAAGTGGCCATTGCTAAGCCCGCGCCATTGACCAGGCAGCCGATATTTCCATCCAACTTAATAAAAGCTAAGTCGAACTTAGAAGCTTCAATTTCGGTGGCCTCTTCTTCGTTTAAATCGCGTAATTCTAAAATTTGTGGCTGGCGATAAAGTGCGTTTGAGTCGAAATTCATTTTTGCATCTAAACAAATCACGTCACCATCTTTAGTTACAACAAGCGGATTGATTTCGGCGATCGAGCAATCACATTTAACGAATGCTTCGTAAAGCCCCATCATAAATTTAACGGCCTTGCCAACAATTTCAGGCGCCATTCCGATCGCAAAACATAATTCGCGAGCTTGCCACGCGCCTAAACCTGTTACCGGATCAATATCAACACGCTTAATTGCGTCAGGTCTGTGCTCGGCAACTTCTTCGATATCAACGCCGCCCTCAGAAGACGCCATCATGGCTACGCGACCCGTTTCACGGTCGATCAAACATGCAACATAATACTCTTTCGCGATGTTACAGCCTTGCTCGATAAAAACTTTTTGAACAACTTTTCCCTCGGGGCCCGTTTGATGAGTGACTAAAGTCATTCCCAACATTTTGGCGGTTAAATCGCGAACCTCATCTAAAGTTTTTGCGATTTTTACTCCGCCACCTTTTCCGCGTCCGCCGGCGTGAATCTGGGCTTTAACGACCCAAATATTTCCGCCCATGGCTTTAGCAGCAGAAACGGCCTCTTCGGGAGAGTTAGCCACTTGACCCTTTAACGTTGCGACCCCAAATTTTCTTAATACTTCTTTTGCTTGATACTCGTGAATGTTCATCAACGTGCCTTTTCTTAATAAATTTTTAAATAGTTTTTAGTATCGCTACTAAGGCACGTACGGCCTCAACGGATTTGTCAAATTCAGCTTTTTCATCAGCATTCATTTTGAAATCGATGATGCCTTCCATGCCGGCGCCACCTAATTTACAAAGGACTCCAACCATTAAATTATCTTTCACGCCGAATTCACCGTTTAATTCAACAGCGCATGGGATAATTCTTTTCTGATCTTTCAAAATAGCTTCGGCCATTTCAACCGCACCACGCGAAGGTGCGAAGAATGCAGAGCCAGTCTTTAAGTGGCCACCAATTTCAGCGCCTGCCGTTTTTGTGCGAGCAACGATTGCATTGATTTTTTCCATCGGAAGTAAATCGATTAAAGGTATAGATCCAACTGCCGCCGTGCGAATAACCGGCATCATTGCATCACCGTGATTACCGAGAACAACGCCGGTCACATCTTTTACAGAAACATTAAGTTCTTCAGCAATAAAGGCGCGAAAACGTGCTGAATCTAATGATCCACCCATTCCAATCACGCGTTCACGTGGAAAACCCAACTGTTGCTTTGCATAGACGGCCATCACATCCATCGGATTACAAACAACAATAACAACAGAATTTGGAGCGTGCTGTTTAATTCCAGCGCAAACATCTTTAACGATTTTTGCATTAATACCGACTAACTCATCACGACTCATGCCCGGCTTGCGTGGCATTCCTGCGGTTAAAATAACAACGTCAGCATCTTTAATATCAGCGTAGTTTGAAGTTCCTTTAACTTTTGAATCAAACATTTCAATGGGAGCTGATTGAAATAAATCCAAAGATTTA
This sequence comes from Bdellovibrio sp., assembly GCA_014378765.1. Classification (GTDB taxonomy): domain Bacteria; phylum Bdellovibrionota; class Bdellovibrionia; order Bdellovibrionales; family Bdellovibrionaceae; genus Pseudobdellovibrio. The sequence goes on from JACMNA010000158.1 coordinate 9,407, forward strand.
CCAATGGCCGTTCCTTCATTTACATCAAGCAATACGACATCGCCCAATTCTTTTTGAGCAGCCCAGTGAGCCGTTGTCGCGCCAACAAATCCCGCACCAATCACAGCCACTTTTTTTCTTTTGTGAGCCATAGAAAATCTCCTTTATGTAGTCTTCTTATATTTTGAATTTGATCTTCAAGTTTTAGAGGATTCGGGCAAAAAGCACAAGTCTATAAACCCCAGACAAATTAGCGGAGGCTTCGAAATTTTGTGATGAGATCCTCATTAGGCGTTATGCGTTAGACGAATTAATGTTTTCAATCGGCAAAGGCTTTCCTACCATAAGAATATGAGCACAAAAAAATCATTTTTTTTATTAAAAGTTGTCATTCCTGTTTTGTTGATTAGTTCTTTCGCAAATGCAGACGATCCGGTTGATGATAGTTTTGGTGATATCATGAATGAACCCACAAATGGTTCGATGAGCTTAGAAAGCGACAATTCAGGGATCGGACAATCTGTTACAATTTTTAATGAAGACCCAAAGCGCGATCTTCATGCGATGTACGGTTGGTCTTTAGGATTTCAATCAAGTAATGAAAGCTACAAATCCAATGTAGATTTAGTTGATTCAAATAATACAATTAGTAGTCGCCGAGTTTTCGCCGAATCTGATTCGTTTTTAAATATGGGAGTGGTCGGGCGATACGCAATTTTGCCGGTCGACAGGTTGGGTAGTGATTTGAATCTATCATTCATGCAATCAACTAATAATGCGCCCACTGGCGAAAGCGTGGCCCAGGTAATTATAAAAGGTGAAGTTAATTTGGCGTACACGTGGGCCATAAATAAAGGTTTCAAAATTTACGCTTTACTTGGAGGCGGATTTCAAAACATTCAAGGGGTTCTTATAAATAAAACGATTGAACGTGCAGGCTCTGGTGGCCAAGCAGGCCTGGGATTTAATTTTGGCATGATAAATGTTGAGGCAATGTACAGCTATTATAGACATAAAATTTCCTCAGACCAATATTATAGTTATTACTTAAAAAGTTCTGACCCTTCTATGCGCGTAAACTCGAAGTCTTCTTACGCTGAAGCGTCCGGAATCGTGGGGCGCGCCACTTTCAATTTTTAGAGTGTGAAGTAGCTAATAGTAAAAAATTCGATAGACTTAAGTCATGAATCTTTATAACTTTTAAATAAACGGTGTTTTAACACCAAAACACCTTAAGTGAGGTCTTATGAATAAATTGGCAGTGGCATTAATGTTTGTTTTCGTGGCGAATAACAGTTTCGCACAGTACTCGAAAGAAACCTCAACAAATGAATCGGTTTTTACTAAGAAACAAAAACTTGATGCTGAAGGCGTTGAACTTTATGCGACCAATTATGATCTGAAAGCGACTAAAAAGATTGGTATGGGACTAACTTTAGGCGGCGCAACTGGATTATTGGCCTTAAACGGCGAAGTTATGTTAGATCCGGCTGAATCTTTATTTATTAATTTAGGCGCTGGACCTAGTTACGGAACATTTGGTCTAGGTTGGAAGCATAGTTTTGAAGGAACCTATATTTCCCTTAACAAAAAAGTAGGTATTTCGAAGTGCTTTAGTTCATCGAACGGATCTGGTTCGGCTGCCGATTCAGACGTACTAAAAAGAGTTTTTTCAGATGATGAGTTGCGTGCAAATCATTTCGATGCGGATTTTATTTTAGGTGGAACCGGAATTGAATACAATCAACTCGAGGGTGACTTAGCCGGCGTAAACTTTTTTGGTGAAGTGGTGTTGATGGCCGAAATGAAAAAGTTTACTTTTATTCCAACAGGCTCAGTGGGCCTTACTTATTATTACTAGTTAAATCAGCCACTTACAGGCTCATCGTAAAGGCGACCCCGGTCGCCTTTTTTTATTTTATTTCATAAAAAATAATAAAAACTTCTATCGCTAAAAATAAAAAACCCCTGGTCAAAGACCAAGGGTTTCGAAAGCCTACGGCTTTACAAAAGAAACTACTTCTTTTTCTTAGTAGCTTTTTTTGTAGTTTTTTTAGCTTTCTTCGTAGCTTTTTTAGCTTTCTTCTTTGCCATCTGTTGCTCCTATCGGTAGTGATCGCATTTCTGCAACCACAGTTGTTGTTGTTTTCGACTTTTCAGTCTTCCTTAATAAAATTGTTAATAAATCGACAAGCTTCGTCAAGAAAAAATTTGCTGTGCATCAAAATTGCGTTGAAGAAAATCACTTTGGAGGGGGTATTCATGCTTCAAACGCTACTTTCGTTGTTCGGAATTGCAATCGTTCACCGAAATTTGTCTCTTCTAGAGAACTTTGAAGTGATATCTGCGCGAAAATCGCGGATCTATTTCATAATTCTGCAGCTTCCATTGTACTTTATGATGATTTTCAAAGAACAAACTCTACTTACCTTCATATACATCGGTATTTTTTTACTAACATTCATCTTTTATCGAAAAATATTAATCATTTTTGCACTTTCAACGTACGAAAATTGTCACTTGCAGGTTTTGGATCAAATGATTTTGTTATTAAAATCTGGAAAATCAGCGCAGACTGCCCTTAAAATCGTTCTGAGTGGATTTTCAACGTGGGAAAAATTAGTTTTTAGAAATCTGCAGACGATTTTTGAAATTGAATCTTTTCAATTAAAACCGTTAATTGAAAAAAATCATTATTACTTTCATGAAATGCAGATCATATTGCGTTCGCCATCTCATGTGATTGAACAATTGAAGTCTTTTCGCGAAGGTTTGCGCATTCAACGCAACTTGAGACATAAGTCGAGACAAGTAACGCAACAAATTCGTGCGCAAGCGTTTGTATCAATCGGAATTTACATCGCCATTTTTTGCCTTAGTAGATCGTTTTTGAACTTATCGGCCTCTATTTCACTTATTTTTGTCTCATTAGCGTTATTTTTGGGTGGATTGGCATGCATTTTTATTATGGGAGGAAAAATTAGATGGAAAACTTAGCGCCATCATTGATTTTATTATGGGATATTAAACGTTCACTTGAAAGGGGCCAATCAATATCGGTTGGCATGAAAAGCTTTCTTTCCAGAAAAAAAGAAAATGTTTTCATGGATCAAGTTGAAAGATGGTGGCATTCGCAAATGAATGCCGATTCGCAATTCGATAAACGCCAACTCAGCCTGACGCGAAAGTATTTGCTAGAAATACTAGAGCAAGGTCTAAAGGGGCAAGCCATCTTAGAAAACCTAAAATCGTATGAATCTGAGTTGATTTTAAGCTGTGAAGAAGAAATTCAAACTCATATCGCGAAGCTACCACTTATTTTGTTGATTCCGCTAATGGGAATGATCTTTCCCGCTCTGATGTTGCTTTTGATCGGGCCATTGATGAAGGCGTTGCAATTTTAAAGGAAAAAGATTGTTTAAAAGACACTCTAAAGTTATTTTTAAGGGATCACTCAAGGAGGATCCCCAATGTCTCTTATTCAGAATGAAGATTTAAACGTTTTGGTTCAAGAATTGTCTAAAAAAAATCCAAATGCTGAATTAGTTAAAAATAAGACAGACGTGCTCGGAATTCCTTATAGCCCAGATTTAATTGTTTTGATGTCAGAAGTTTTAGTATTTCTGTCGCAAAACGATAATAAAAAATCGTATATGAAAGACAAACTCGTATGAGCTCACTTGGAATTTCTAATGACATTCTGGCGACCATCGGCAACACGCCGCTTATTAAATTAAATAAAATTACAAAAAGCTCGCCGCACCAATTTTTTGCCAAAGTTGAATATTTTAATCCGGGAGGTTCACTTAAAGACCGCATCGGTTTATCGATGATTGAAGCGGCCGAGAAGCGTGGGCATTTAAAGCCGGGTGGAACCATCGTCGAAGCGACTGCGGGCAACACGGGCCTTGGCTTGGCGCTGGCGGCCGCGGTTAAAGGGTATAAGTGTATCTTCGTTCTTCCTGCAAAAATGTCGGAAGAAAAAAGGGCGATGCTAAGAGCTTATGGTGCGCGCGTGATCATTACTCCAATGGGGGTTGAGCCTGATGATCCGATGAGCCACTATTCGGTGGCAAAAAGAATCGCCGAGCAAACACCGAATTGTCTTTATACAAACCAATATCACAATCCAGATAATTTCGACGTGCATTACAAAGTGACTGGCCCTGAGCTTTGGGAACAAACGAAAGGTCAAATTGATGCATTCGTTGCCGGAGTCGGAACGGGTGGAACCTTGTCTGGAGTCGGAAAATACTTAAAAGAAAAAAATCCGAACTGCAAAATAATTTGCGCTGATCCGATAGGAAGTATTTTAGCTGATCTTTATAACCATGGAAAAGTAATCGATCCGCCGGGAGCATACAAAGTGGAAGGTGTCGGTGAAGACATGCTTCCTGAAAACTGCCACCTTAAGGTTTACGACGGATTCGAAAAAATTAACGACCAAGAAGCTTTCACGATGACTCGCAGACTGATTGAAGAAGAAGCTTTATGTGTGGGCCCATCCAGCGGCCTAATTTTGGTCGGCGCGATGAAATACGCGGCAAAACTAACTAAGCCTTCAAAAATCGTCTTGGTTATGCCCGATTCGGGCAAAGCCTATTTATCTAAGGCATTTAATGACCAATGGATGGTTGAAAATGGATTTTTAAATCCTGAAAAACTCAAAACAGCGTTTAATGTCGAAGTTTCAGCCGCCGAAGAATTAAAAAAATATAAATAAGATAATATATATAGAGGTTCTATGTCTTCCATAAAAGAAAAAATGAAATTCAATACGCGCGCGATTCATGCAGGCCAGCAGCCAGATCCAACCACGGGCGCCATCATGACGCCTATTTATCTTACTTCAACTTATGTGCAAGAGTCGCCGGGGGTTCATAAGGGTTGGGAGTATTCGCGCACGCATAATCCAACTCGTCGCGCTTACGAAGACTGCATTGCAAATTTAGAAAGCGGAAAATTCGGTTTTGCGTTCGCCTCTGGATGCGCGGCCACGACAACCGTTCTACATTTATTAAAAAAGGGCGACCACATTATCGCTATGGATGATATGTACGGTGGTACTTATCGGTTATTTGATAAAGTTTTGCAAAATGATGGCTTTGAATTTTCTTACACAGATTTAACTCAAGTCGAAAATTTTTCAAAAACGATTCAGCCCAATACAAAAATGATTTGGCTTGAGACGCCGACTAATCCCACTTTGAAGTTAACGGACATAGCTGCTATTTGCAAAATTGCGAAACAAAAAAATATTCTTGTAGTAGTTGATAATACTTTTATGTCGCCATACTTTCAGCGCCCCCTAGAATTAGGCGCAGATATCGTCGTGCACTCTGCCACCAAATATATTGGGGGGCATAGTGATCTTGTCGGCGGCGTTGCCGTTACTAGCGATGCAAAGATCGCCGAGAAATTAGCTTTCTTAAGTAATTCAATGGGCGGCGTTCAAGGCGCGTTTGATTCTTTCTTAGCCTTGCGTAGTTTAAAAACATTACCAATCCGCATGAAAGCTCACGCCGAAAGTGCCATGATTGTCGCGCAGTTTTTAGAAAAACATCCGCTAGTCGAAAAAGTTGTGTACCCGGGCTTGAAATCTCATCCTCAATATGAATTAGCAAAATCTCAAATGACTGGCTTCGGTGGCATGATTACTTTCTTTATAAAAGGTGGCCTTCCGGCGTCGCGCAAATTTTTAGAATCCGTTCAAGTTTTTGCATTAGCCGAATCATTAGGTGGGGTTGAATCTTTGATCGAGCATCCGGCCATCATGACTCATGCTTCGGTTCCGGCAGATCTTCGTAAAAAGCTGGGGATTGATGATTCTTTAATCAGATTATCAGTTGGAATTGAAGATATCGACGATATTTTGGCCGACCTAAAGCAAGCATTCGACCGCGTTCGCCTTTGAGTTGGCTTGACTTAAACGCGCGTAATCGCTAGTTTTCAAGTTCACTTTTATTGGCGAAGTCGTTTGGCTTCACCATCAAGAATGGCTTGGTAGCTCAGTCGGTAGAGCAGAGGTCTGAAAAACCTTGTGTCGGCGGTTCAATTCCGTCCCAAGCCACCATTTTTCATTACGACTCCAAGATACCAAATTGAAATCTGTAATGTAATGCTTAAGACATGAAAAATTCGTTTTCGAACATGATTATTTTTACAGTGGTTTTAGCTGCGATTTATTTAATGGCTCAATGCCATAAAAAAAAGTTGTCTGATAAAGAAGTTGAGCCCCCTGAAAGTTCAACAGCAGTAATCGAGTCTAAATTCAGAAATGACCCTATAAAAAGCTCTTTTACAACACATGCAAAAAATAAAATTGAAATGAAGACTGATACACAACAGGCAAATAGTTTGCTCCAAACTAGTGAATCAAAAAACAGTGTATCACAAAATGAAAAACAGGCTTTAGCGAATGATTTTCCAGAGATTCCAACTGGAATCAAGGGCTTAAGTACGTATATCTTAATTTTAGAACACCGTTTTTATGCTCAAGATGTTCTTGTCAGCACAGCCATTAAGAATATTGGTAGCGCATTTAGAAACGGCACATACCCGGAAAAGAAAACATTAGAAGCTTTTGCAGGAACATATTCAGGATGGATTGAATACTCCGCTACAGAAAATACTTTACTGATCCTAAAATGGAATTTAGTTTTAGATAACGGCACTGATCCGGTTAAGGCTCAGTTTAGCTTAAAATGGAATGGAATCGAACGTAGCTGCAATGCTGGAGATAGAAGTGTATTAAAAAACATTACCACTTTATCTGAAGATAACGCCGCTATTTTGGTGATGAGCTGTGATAAGAGTTTTTACATGCAACTCTATAAAACCAAGAATTCGATGATTTATGGCAATCTTTATGAAAAAAAGAACGATCAATATATAAGAACGGCTTTTGTCCATTTGGGGGGCTAGTCATGAAATACTCAAGCTAAACCCCATACAATTAGTTAGAAACGCATCCGTCGCTGGCCACCATTTTTTATTTTCCGCATTCGCTGTTTAAATCAAATAGTTAGAAAGAATTAAAAATCTTCAAATCATAAAATTTTCGAAGGCTTTCAATCTCTGAATCCGCCACCTATCCTCCACTCAAAAGCGAAAACTACTAAAAATCCTCTTATAATTGTCATTTTGCGACGCTTAGCTGAATTAGATTTTCCTTCGAAACTGAAAACGAGACAACGCCAGCTTTCTTTTCTAAGAACCCAGGGGCCAAGTGCGCAGTAGCAGCTTTTGTTTTACCGAAAATTCATTTACGGAAATTCTTATAATTTTTTTTTAATAAAACTTTTTGTCGGCGAAATCGTCGGGAAGGCATTTAAAAAAAATCAGTAAGGATCGCTTTTGTGGTTAGGCTAAAAAAGCGACCATTTCTGTGCAGCGCCGCGGGGACAAAGTTCTTGTTTCTAAATTCTTTGTTAAAAATTCGTGAAAATGAACAGCGCATAGTTTTCGTTCCCGTTTGTCGTGCATCAAAAGGCTGAAGCAAATATGTTGACGTTGGGCTTCAGTTGGATTTTTTTGATGATCAATAATAGCCGGGCTGATATGTTAGGACTTATGAAAATGTTAAAATTAACTATACCAAGATTGATGGCTATTCATTTTTTGATAAATGTTCTGCTTCTATTATTGGTCTCAGAGGGATTTTCTCACAGATCAAGTGCTGCAAAAAGCATTTTGCAAATTCCACTTTTTGCATGGCCAATTTGGTTCTTTTTTCTAGGGCAAGGCTGGAAACGAATTTTATCAGTTTCTGCCGCCGTGGTTTTTTCGTTAGTAATGGTAGTAGGCTATTTATCGAAAGACGAAAACTTACTTCAAAGGCGGCGCTTTACGACTTCGCAAGGGCAAGTCTTCATCATTCAACAATTTGATTTTGATCATAGTAAAGAATTGCCCGATCAAATCGCGCTAGAAAGACCCTTGCCTTTTGGCTTTACCAAAACTATCGAAAGTTATCATCCCAAAAAAAACTCATCTATCGGCAAAATTTCTGAAGCCAAAGTCATTGATAATACATTTGTTATAAAGGGCGAATGGGGTTCATATCTTTTTAAGCACAACGGCAACCAGCTACAGTTAGTCCAATAGCACTTCCTTGTGAAAATTTTTAGTTACGCCAAAACTCCGCAATGATGATCTGTCCCCCGCAAAAGGGACAGATCACGAAAGCGGAGTTTTTTATTTCTTTTTCCTGTCCCCAAGAGAAAACATCTAAATATACATAATTTTAATTTTTCGGCAGGGGGTAGGGCGGGAATCACTATATTCAAAAGTCAGCAATGATTGCATTAATGATCTGGCCAGCAAAGCGAACCTTTCCGTGCAGGGCTGTGGGGACGAGTTTTTTTCTTTTCTAAATTCTTTGCTAAAAGTGGGTCTATGGAATGAAAAACTAATGCAAAAGAAACCATTTTATACGGATTTGCGGGAGTGGAAATTCGAGCCATCTAGTAAAACCATGTGTGGAACAGTTAATGCGGCTAAGCCTACGAATACAATTTGAACGACTCGTGCGTCGAACGAGCTTTCGGTTGGAAAAAGCCAAACGACAGCTCCGACTAAACTCACAGCTAGGGTTGGCAAAGTCGATGCTGCAAGAAATATTCGAAAGGTGGTTATGGTTAATGACTTTGTTAATTCTGACATTCTTATAATATGTCGAGCGCTGTGCATTCCACAAAAAAACACCGTAAATGCAGTAAGAGGCGACGCGTAAGTTGCAAGCAGTCCGACTGAGATCATTTCTATTGCGGATAGCCAGTCTTTTTTAAGCCTTAGCAGGCAAGAAGTAAATAGACCTAAAGCCCAAGGCCAAGCAATTATGTGCAGACCGTCGACTAGAGGCCTTGCATCCCCGATCTTCACAAGGAACGAAAATATTCGTAAAACTTCATCTGCATGAAGCAGGGTAGGCAAAAAAACAATCGAACCTCCGTAAAGTATTCGACTTGTAAACGAAGGATTTGAGACAGGATCTTGCGAGAAGTGAAAAACTGAGATTATTAGGAAAGTGACTAAAAAAAGCAGGGGAAACACTTTCCAGATCTGTAAAAAAAATACTGCGATCGATAAATAAATTAGAATAAAAATAAGCCATCTCTTTAGACTATTTAAATGGAAACGATTTTTAGCAAACAGCGTATCAAGTGCGCCATGGGGCAAGCCTAAAGTCGCAATCATAATTGCAAGAAAAACAACTTCAGTAGAATCGGAAAGCAGTGCCGTTGTAGACGCTAAAATAGCGAACAAAAAAGCAAGTGCGCAAAAGGCGATTCCCTGAATTTTAATGAACTTCATGGAATTCATCGACTTTTGCGCCTCGTTTCTAAAAAACTGATTTATTTTTTTAATGCAGCTGCGTTATCAGTTTCAGCTACAGCAACTGACCAAATAATTACGCCAAATGCAATTTTGTTCAGAACGTCTGCTAAATTGTAAATAATATTTAAGGACTTCATACTTTCTGCAGGACCTTGTCCAGTTAAGTAACCGAAGAAATATCCAATTGGATAAATTGCCCATCCAATAACAACAATTAAACGCATTACTTTAAATGCAGACTGTACCGAAGCCGGAGCCTGAGTTGCATTTAACTTGCTTGCTTCACCAACGAAGATTTCGTAAAGAATAAAGAACCATCCAAGCATTCCAACGATAAATGCAGGCCAAGCTGCAACGTAACCAGCCTCTCCAACATAACCACCAACAAGCATAACTAAAGTTCCTATTAAAAGTCGCCAAAAAACTCCAGTTGGAACTTTTGTAATTGCTGACAAAATCAAAAAGAATTCGGTCATTAGCAATGGAACTGTAATAATCCAATCTATGTAGCGAAATACAGTTGGAGTGTCACCAGTGGTGATCCAGACTTCACGCATATAGAAGTAGTGAGTTGCAGCAACTAAAGTTACTAACCCAGACACAGTCAAAGACGTTTTCCATTTTCCGGAAACACGCTGAGTTTCTAAAAAGAAAAATGCTGTTGCTGCGACTAGCGCCATCGAAATAGCCCAAAAAGAAATTCCGACAAAATCATTGGGCTTTAAAACAGTTGTCGAGGCCGCGATGGCTTCGATGGGCAGCATAGCTATTAAAGCAATGCTACTTGCAATTTTTTTACTGATTGAAAAAATCTTTCTCATGGTGGTTGCCTTCCTGCTCGCAGGTCGTTGACAATGCGAGGAAAATTAATGTTGCAGTATAAATCTTTGTACTTGATCTTAAAAGCAATCCTTTGAAAATCAAGACAATGTTATCCGCATAGCTTTTCTCTATCGTTGCTATTGATTGCTTCAATAGCTGCAGATAAGGAAATAAAGCAAAATTCATACGAATAATTAATTCAGTGCACGTTAATGTGCTTTCTTAACATCGATTGAAAATTACATTTAAAAACAATGATTACGTCTCGAACTTCTGCTCAAATTTAATTCGAAAAAAAATGTACACACCAGAGAATAGCAAGTCTTAAGCCCGAATTATTCAAGTCTTACATTTAGCTTTGCCTTGGTTCTTGTTAAAATTGTGTGATTGCAACTCTAAGCAAACAATTTATAAGTCCGCCGCAAAATCGTATTTATCTTGGAGTTTTTTATAAAAATTAATTCGTAGGATGGTCTTGGGGATTTTAATATACTTCAACAACGCTTAATATGTGTAATTCGGCTGTATTGCCTGCACAGAGGCGAAAAGGCATTTACACATTTTCGCGCAGTAAAATTTCAGATGAAAAAGGCGAACTAATTTCTAGCAGGGTGGGGTGTATAAAAAAAATCAGGCTAGCATGTGGCAATTGGCGGGTGACATTTCTCCAAATTAAGATAAAGAATTTTGCTAATTAAGTTTATTACTTTACCCAAACAATCGTGGTCGTGTCAATAATTGAGCCCCCGGCACTAAAATCCCAATCGACTTTGGCCGTATTAATTCCAACCGCACTTGGAGCCAGCGCGCCGTCGCCATCATCTTTTCCGCCGACAACCCATTCTTTAGCTCCGGCGGCCCCAGCGTTTCCAGAATCATCATCCCAGCGATCTCCGGCGGCAAGGGGTGTGGCGCAAGTGACGTGAAAACCCATCAGCAACCAATCGGCACTATCACTGTAAGGGGCAAATGCTCCACTTTTTCCACGAATAATAAAACAGGTTGAACCGATATTCGAAGTGATAGCGGCCCCGGTTAATATTACGTTACTCTGACTGTAAGTGGCGTACGTCGTGAACAATCCGTTAAAGGTCTGATTAACTGCCCAAGTGGCAATATTCGTTTTTGCCGCACCAGAAGCTGCATTGGTAAAACGAATCTTTTTAAATAAGACCGTCGTGTTGGTCATACTCCAGATGTTGGCATTCCGCTGCGGACCCGCAACGGTCGGATCGACCAATCCCGATGGTTCAGCAAACTTTGGCGAAGCCCGTCGTGGGATGGCGGCTAACATCCAGCCGCCCCCATCATTAGTTTGATCACAAAAAACGTTAAAGCTTGCTGTAGCGCCACCACCGCCATCTACATCGACGGTGTAGATGGCGCTCGTCACAAAACCAGCTGTTAACAGCGCGGAACAATCTCGTCCGGTAACGATAAAAGTTGGTAGCGACGAGGTCAAAGTAGCGCCATCAACCGTTGCCGTTAAATTTTTAGTAGTACCAATCGTGGCACCGGTTAGCGTGGCCGTGTAAGTACCGTTGCCATTATCTGTTACCGCGCTGATAGTTCCAGATGATGTTCCGGCTCCGGTAGCTGAAACTGTAACGACATGGCCACCCCAAGGTATGACCTGGCCCGTTCGGCCCCGATAAAAAAGAGTTATAGAAACAACATCACCGATCCATAAGGAATTGCTTGAAATCGTTAATGTCGAAGCGGCCAAAGAAAAAACTTGGGCTCCACCCCAATATCCGAAAGGAATAAACACCTGTGCAATTGTTTGAAATGAAAAAAATAAAATAGAAAGCAGAAAACTTTTTAAAACAAATTTCACAGGGCAACACATCCTTACATGAACCTATGATTAGTTCAACATCCCAACAATTACTGGGCAAGCCAAATAGTCATCTTAAAAAAATAAAATGATAAGTTCAAAATGAGTTTTTTTCAGAGAAAAAATTGATATTTGTTACATCGACCAAGGTCGTGGTCAAATCTAGAATTTAGTAATTACTTATTTTAAGGCCGAATGAAGATCAAAGCGTGCGCGACCATTATTCGCCAAAAAAATTTTATTTTTGGTGATCTGAAATCTAAACTTTTGGCTTTGCTTTTTTTATTTTTGTACGAGTACATGCTGGCCAGGTTTGTTATTCTATAGCCTGACTGTCTAATTTTAATACCATTGCTAGACCTACGACGTATCTCATTTCTTAACAGTGAAACTGTAACTGGTGTGGATTCGATATAATAGCATTAGTATTTGAGTAACTACTATAATTTCACTTTTTTAAAGGCGTTCTTTGACGATCAAGAATAGCCTGATAATCTAAATAGAATGAGTTCCGTTAAAAAAATTATATTACTTTTATTTCTGGCAGCTCCCGTCGCGCAATCGCAGGTTTTCATTCCATTTTCTTTTTGGAAAAATCTCTGTATCCCGGGTCCGGTCATTTTTTTATATACCGGTGCCGACCAAATTTATACGATTCCGGCTAATTGCAACAGAATGAAAGTTAAAGCTTGGGGTGCCGGCGGCGCCTCTGGCGGCGGCGGCGTAATTGCGGGTGGCGTGGGTGGCGGAGCTGGTTATTCTGAAGCTTTAATTACGGTGGTTTCTGCAACTAACTATGCGATTCGAGTCGGCGGCGGCGGAGTTATGGGAACAAATTCTGGAGGCACGGCTGGCTTCGGATCAGGCGGTGGTGGTGGTGGCTACAGCGGCGCATTCACTAGCCCCGGATTGGCGGTTAAAGTTGTAGCTGCGGGCGGCGGCGGGGGTGGCGGCTCCGACAATTCGACTGCAGCAGTTGGTGCCGGCGGCGCTGGTGGCGGCACCGTCGGGTCTGCCGGCGGAAACACCTACATTGCAAATACCGGCGGCGGCGGTGGAACTTCAATCACTGGTGGAACTGCGGGAACTCAAATACAAACCGGCGGCGGCGGATCTTCCAATCCAACAGCAGGAACTTCTTTAACTGGCGGAGTTGGTGGGTATGACGGAAATGGTACTGGTTCCGCTGGCGGTACCGGCGGAGTGTATGGCGGCGGTGCCGGAGGCGCCAGCGGTAACGGAAGTTCACGACCAGGCGGCGGGGGCGCTGGAGCAGGATACTACGGGGGTGGCGGCGGAAATGCGGCCTTCGATGCGTCATCGGCCGGAGCCGCAGGTGGTGGAGGATCAAGTTTTTCAATTGTAACGGGAATTCAAACTTCTGGCTCAGGCGTAGCTCCGGCAAATACTTCTGATACTGATTGGAAAAACAGCGCGGGCACCGGCGGTGCGGCATCTGCTGTTGGTGGAAATGGAAATAACGGCACCAATGGGTATGTTATTCTGTATTTGTTTAAAAATTAACAAGTTGTTAACTTATCCGCTATAATTTTTTAATGAAAAACAAATTACCACAAGGCTATGTCATAAAAGAAATTTCCAACCTGGATGCGTTTGCAAAACTATGGATGAAGCCCGGAAAAAGGTTTTTCAACGATCGTTCTTTATTCTTTACAAATTCTGATGTTTATACAAAAAAAGAACTTTTGACGTATAAAAAACTTCGCGAACATTTTGGTTCAGACAAACACTTTCGCATTAATTTAGGTTTATTTTATAAAAATGAATTAGCCGGATGGTCGTGGGGCTTTCAAGAAAACGCGACCGTTTTTTACATGTGCAACTCAGCAATTTTAGAAAAACATCGTCGTAAAAATTTATACACCTGTCTTATGGACGCAATGTTGAATCGTGCCATTGAAAAAGGTTTCAAGAAAATCTACAGCCGCCATATTATTACAAATAATAACATTTTAATTGCGAAACTAAAGCACGGCTTTAAAATAACTGGTTTTGAGCTTTCTGAAGCCTTTGGGATGATGGTTGTGCTAACTTATTTTCCGCAAAAAATTGTAAATGAGATACTGGATTTTAGATCTGGGCTGAATCGCCCTAATAAAAAAATGAAAAAGATTTTTAAGATTTAAAAAGAACTAAACTTTAAAAAAATCACATGTGAAACATTTCAATTCTTCTTCTTTGGAAGGCCCCGCAACTTTCGTATAATTGTCGATGGTTGCTAACACTAATTGTTTTATCGTCTCGAAGGCAGCACCCAATTTGGCAAAATCAATAACGCCGGGTCTAAAGAATAAGTTATCACTGCAAGGATCAAAAGATCCAAAGCTCGTGATTGCAAATTTAATTTCATTAATATTAAAGAGGGCGCGGGTTACGTGACCAAGCTCAAGAGATTTTTTCAACTGCGCCGTTAACTCGGCACCAATCAGACCGACTTTGAATGCTTTATCTAAAATTTCTAATGCTGCTGAAAAATTTTTGGCTTGAACAAAAGTTTGAATTTTACCTAAAACATTTTGGCTTTTTGATTTTTCAAATTGACCCCCAAAGCATTTCGACATCTTTGACGGATTGAGTTTGGCGAATTTCTGCCGCCGCGCCTAATAAACTTTTTATCATTAATGAAACGCTTTCAGCTTTTTGATCTTCCGTTTGAATTTGCACCGCTGGCATTGGCCGTGTGACTGAAAGTAAAACCGATTTTTAAGCTGTAATAAAACTAAACAAACTCTGCCAAAAAAAGTCGTCTAAATTGCGCTATTCAATAAAATCGGGTTCAACAAATAACCAGCGAATTTCAGGAAATTGTTTTTTTATGACAACTTCCATTTGGTTAATATGTTCAATTAACTCCGCGCTTTGTTTGACGGTACCGGGGTGTACTTTCATTGTAAGTAACACCTCGTTTGAACCAGTAACGATTGAAATAATCTTTAACAAACGCATATCAGTATTGATTTCAAGTAAATGACGATTAATAAATTCTTTGTAGTCGGTGGAAGATTTTTCGCCAAGTAAAAGTGATTTCACTTCGCGAGCTAATAAAAACGCAACTACAACTAGTAGCATACCAATTACAATCGAGCCCATGGCGTCCCAAATAGGATTATTTGTGGCGATCGCAATAACCAGAAATACCGTAGCAATTGTTAGCCCAAGCAGAGCCGCAAGATCTTCCATAAAAATAACCATAAGTTCTGAAGAAGTTGATTTGCAAAACCAAACCCATAGTGACGGATAATGATTCACTTTAATGACTTCTTTTAGGCAAGCCCAAAACGATGTTCCCTCAAGTGCAATCGCCACAATTAATATTCCCAACGCTACACCGGGTTTAGTTAGTTCGCTCGATGGCTGCGTTAACTTATGCAGACCCTCATAAATCGCAAATACGCCGCCCAATAAAAATAACAGAAGTGCCACCATGAAAGACCAAAAAAAACTTTCGCGGCCGTAACCCAAGGGGTGCTTTTCGTCGGCAGGCTTCTTGGCTTGTTTAGCGCCAATGAGAAGAAAGACTTGATTTGTACAATCAGCGACTGAATGTATAGATTCGGCTAGCAGCGAAGCACTTTTAGTAAAATAAGCGCCAACAAATTTCGCGGCGGCAATTCCGAGGTTTGCAATCAGCGCAACAACGATAACTTTATTCGATCCGGATGTAGCCATAGCGGCATAGTAAACTTGTGTTTTCGCTAATTCAATCCGAAAAATTTAATCGTTTTGTTTAAACCATGCCCAAAAAGGCTTGCCGCGCATTTGATCTTTAAGATGTTGTCTAGCGTGAATAACAAAGTCTTTATGTTCATCTTCACATAAAATCAAACTTGGCACTTCCCCATCAATCAGAGCGTGCAAATTTTTGTTTATTACGCTTCGATCTTTACCATTAAAGGCGGTCTCTAGGCTTTGAATTTTTAAATCTATATTTTTGTTAGCGAAGCTGGTATTGTTGTAGGCACCATTTGATTTCCAAACCGAACTGAGCACAATTTGATTTTGATCTTGCCGGTCTAAATAAGCCTGAAATTTTTTGTCACGCAACAGGGCCCAAAAGTGATTCGCTTCGATAAATTTTAATTCAATGTTAATTCCGTACTTCTTCATTGATTCGGCTAACGTTGATAAAATTAGTTCTTCAGTTGCTGAATTGTAATTAACTTCAAATTTTAATGACCCGGTTAAGTTTTCAAGCACTCCGTCAGTGTTTTTGTCTTTCCAGCCAAGCTCTTTCAATATTTTCTGACCCTCTTCAACTGAAAATTGGGCTTGCGGAGGTTTTTTTAATCCAATTTTGCTGCAAAGCAAATCGCGGTCGATCAGCTTGTTCAGGGCCAATCGAAATTGTTTATTTTTAAAAAGTGGGATTTTTAAGTTAAAGAAAATTTGCTGAACCCAATTTGAACTTTTATTTTGATCATCAATAATTAGATGGAGACGCTTGGGTGAAAAGGCTAGAAAGTTTTTAACAAAGCCAGAATTATTAATTGGAAAGGCATCGATTTGATTTTTTTCGAAATAGGCTGCCACGGTTGTTTCGCTAGGAATATGTAAGAATTCAATTTGTTCAAGCGAGAACCAATCGGCCAAAGTGCTGTCGCGATATCCCCACCAATTATTATTTTTAACCAAAGTAACCTTATCGCCAGATTCAAATTTCAATAATTTATAGGGTCCTGAGCCCATAATTGACTTATTATAAACCGAAATATTTGAATTATTGTAAAAATGTTGAGGTAGAATTCGTAACGATACGGAAATATTTTTCCAAAGTTCAAACTGGGGACTTTTAACCGAAAATTCAAATTTGCGTGGGCTTAAAATTTTAAATTTTTCAATTCCAATAAAAGAATCACGCCACGGGCTTTTATAAGCCAAGTCGAATAAATGTTCATAGCTAAATTGCACATCTTTCGAAGTAATGGGTTTGCCATCTGCCCACGTGGCTTCGCGCAATTCAAATGTGTAAACTTTTTTATTTTTTGAAACTGACCAGTTTTTTGCAAGCCCCGGTAGAAACTCATCACGGCTGCCGGGTTTTTCAATTAATAAAAAGTCAAAAATCAGTTGGTGAACTTTCCACTCAGTAAGTCCTGTAGCAGAAAAAGGACTTAAACTATAAATTGGTTCTAAAGATCCATAAACGAACGGCTTTATATCTTTCGCCTCAGAAAAAAAGGCTGCAAAAAAAACAATGCAAAATATTTTTTTAAACACTACTTCGTGAGGTTCATTGGCAAGCGACAAAAAGACGTCATCATGCCGCTAGCATACGTTATATAAAGTAAATCTTTAGTTTGTGGATTTTGTCTTACCCAATAAATATAGGCTGGATTGCCATTATCATATGTAACAACCACGCGCCCGGCATTAGCGACGGTCGTAATTTGCCCGTGCTCAAGCCAATAAGGATTCATTTCGGTTCGAGCCGTTGGCACTGACCAAGTGGCAAATTCATTGGTCTCGGCGAAAAAAGAAAATATTGTAGAAAAGTTCCACCCGGTATTTTTTTGATCTAAAAACACCACGGCGTGATGGGCATGCTCTGGAGCATAGATTCCTAAATGATGACATTCACCACTGTAAACGGCCGGTTGGGCGTCGGGTAGCTGGCCCACATCATTAAACTCAGCGAGCAAATTTTTCATATAATCAGTGCAGCCCTCATAGCAAGCTCCGGTTGGCAGCTGTGGCAGTTCTGCGGCCCAAGACCAAACGGCAAAAAAAGGAACAAGAAAAATCATGTATTTAATCATTAAAACACCCCAGTTGTTTGTGAGTACGCTAGCAGGGCTTAAAATAAATGTACAAGAATTACATTCGATTGCTTTGAAAAATATATCCGGTTGCAAGCTTTAACAAGCAGGAATCAACGCAATCAGTTATATTTCTAATTCGTAACTTTTTGCACGGAGTCGGTATGAAAAAAGCAAATTATAAATTTCTTTTCTTATTTTTCATTATAACTTTTAAATTCAATCCAGTTCTTGCCTTAGCTACGAAGCCGGCCGAACCCAAGCCACAAGTGATCATTCAAGAAGTTAAACCTGTTGCCGATGCCAAAAAATTACTTTATCCGGCCCAAGTTCAAGCCAAAATTAATTCGACGGTAACCGCAGACCTCGAAGGCCACATAAAAAAAGTTTTAAAAAATATAGGTGCGCCGGTAAAAGCCGGTGAAGTCGTATTATACTTAGAAAATCAAGACCCAGCATTTACGTACGCCAGCATTCCAGTAAGGGCGCCCGTTTCTGGAGTGTTAAGCCAATTGAGCGTGCAACCCATGTCGAAAGTCTCGAAGGGCGAAAAGTTATTTTCGGTTATTAACACCGAAAAACTTAAAGTAAATGTTGAAGTGCCCTCATCTGAAATTAGCAAATTGGCGGTTGGGCAATTAGGCACGTTCTTCGCTAATCCTCAAGACGAAGCCGGCACCAAGGTGCAAGTGGTTGGCGTAAGCCCAATCATTGATCCACGGTCTGGTACGGCGACGGCCGAGATAGAATTCTTAACCAATGAACCTACGTATAAAACAATTGCGCCGCGAATTGGTATTGTGGGGCAAGTCTCGTTTGAAATTATTTCGGGCGAAGTCATGTTACTTCCTGAAAATGCTCTGAGTTACGTAGGCGGTAAACCAACGGTAAGAGTTATTGATGCCCAATTTAAGAACCAACGCCGTGAAGTCGTGTTAGGTGAACAACGCGAAAGTTTATTTGTAATAAAATCAGGCCTTAAAAATGGCGAAAAAGTAATTGTCCGCGCGAATCGCACACCCAAAGATAATGAAGTCGTCGAAGTCAAGTCAGCCGATGAAAAGGATAAAAAATAGTGGAAGGGTTTTATTCAAAACCTTTACGAATATATTTAATTATGGGCGCCCTTGCGGCGTGGGGCCTTTTTAGCGGAACAAAATTGCCAGTTTCACTATTCCCAATGAGCAGTCAGCCGACAATTTCCGTTAGTCTGAGCTATGGGTCTTTATCTTCTCAACAATTTTTTGAATCAGTCGGTCGAGATTTAGAAGCAAAGTTGCAGACGGCCAAAGCCGATGGAATGAGCGTTGATAAAATCACAACTGACTATAATGACCAAAACGTTCGGTACCGAGTTAAGTTTGGTTGGGGAACAAATCCAGATGAAGCACAAAAAGCGGTCGAGACAATTGCAATGGCTTTTGTTTCTACTCGCGAACTAAGTATCCGGCGTAGTTTGAGTGTTAGATACTGGAGTGATAATCAAGGCTTCTTGGCCATAAGCTTTTATAGCCCACTAAGATCTTTGGACAGTTTGTATGAGTCGCTATTGCCTCTAACGAAGCCAATGCAAGCCAATGTTCCAGACGCAAATGGCGTTGATCTTTATAATCCCAACAAAAAAGAAATTAGCGTTAAACTATCACCCGAAAAATTAGCCCTACATCAGTTATCGACAATGCAAATCGAAAATTCTTTAAGAGAATCTGTTATTTCGCTTAACGGTGGAACAATTCACCTTGGTGAAAAAGAGATTCAGTTAACTATTCCAAAGGCGGCTAATTCGATTGATTACCTTAAATATATTCGCGTTTCGCCTTTAAATACGGCGCCGGTGCTTCTTAAGGACGTGGCGGAAATTAGCGTGATAGTGTCTAAAGAAAGTTCGAGAAAATTTAAAACCAGTGGTGTAGAAAGTCTTATTCTTTTTGCTGAACCCAAAGAGGGTGGCAATATTAAGCGAATGGCCGATGACGTAATGGCCGAATTAAAAAAAATTGAAAAACAGCTTCCTAAAGACGTCGAATACAAAATCCTAGTTAATCCATCAGATTTTATTAACCAAAGTATCATGGGCGTCATTAAAGAGGTGGGCGTCGCCGCCTTTTTAGCCGTCGCGGTTTTGTTTCTATTTATTGGCAGTTTAAAAAACGTGGCGACCGCGGCGATAGAAATCCCACTCAGTTTGATTATGGCTTTCATATTGATGCGATTAACAGGTATGAATCTAAACCTTATTTCATTGGGTGGGCTTGCCCTTTCGGCCGGAATGAACGTTGATGCATCTGTCGTGGTGTTAGAGAATATATTTCGCCATCTTGAAGGCAAAGCAAAAAATATTAGTTACGCCGAAAAAATAAAAATTGTTATGGGTGCAGTTAACGAAGTGAAGCTTCCAATCATTGCTTCGACCATTGCTTCTTTAGTTGTATTTACACCCTTAATTTTTACTAAGGGATTAACCAATGCCCTTCTAGGTGATTTAGCCAAGGCGGTCGTGTTTTCCCATGGCCTTTCTGCGATCGTGGCCTTGATATTAGTTCCAACCATTCGATTGCATCTCATGAAGTCTGGCGACGTCACGCATCCAGTTTCTCCGATTGAGGGTGTACTAAAAAGAATTGAGAGTTTTTATCGACGAACATTAACGTACTTTTTAAAATCGAAGAGCGCTCAAATTGCAATGGTTCTAGCAGTTGTTATTTCATTACCGTTATTAGTTATGTTCGTAGTGCCGAAACTTAAAAAAGAAGTTATGGGTCGGCCCGAAACTGATTGGTTGATTGTCGGCATCTATTCGCCGGTAATGAGTGCCGCTAAAGAGATGGAATCTGAAATTGCTCGGCTTGAAGAAAGTTTATTTAAAAATTTCGACAAAAAAATAAAATATACGTTTACGCAGATCAACGGGGCCAATAATGGCTACGTGATGATGCGCTTAGATTCAAGAAAAGAAGTTGAAGCTTTGTCGGCAAAAGCGGAAGAGCTTTATAAAAACACGCCAACGCTATTTTACTTTGTAGAGCGTTGGAACCCGAGTGAATTAGAAATTCCAGACCCACCCTTGTTAGAACTTAACGTTGTGGGTGGCAGTCCTGAAAAGCGTCTGTTAGTGGCCGAAGACATCTTATCAAAATTTTCTGACCAAGGCGTTTACGATAATGTTGAGTCACGTCCATCGACATCTCGGAATCAATTTATCTCGATTGAACCATTAGGCCACTTTACCGCTGAGTTAGAAGTAATGGGTCGCGCTGAGTTATCTCATTACTTAAGAACAGCTTCAGACGGCATTTACGTTGATGATGTTTCTGAAGGGGCTAAAGCCCTTCCAATTTATATGCGGTTTCCTGATTCGCGGACCTCATCAATTTTGCAGCTGCAAGCCCTGCCGATTGGTTTTGACGGGCGATTGATACCACTAGGGGCGTTAGCTCAATTTACCTTGAAGCCTAAAGCTCCAGAAATTTATAGGGTTAATCAAACTTCTTTAGTTCGCATTAGTGGCAAACTTAAAAAAATAAATGAATCAATGGCTAAAGATCACCGCATTAAAGCTGAAGCAATTATTGAACAGCAACGTGAAAAACTAAGGCTTGATAAATCAACAAGTGCCGCCGATTTGCCGTCGTTGAATATTGCAATTGCCGATATTGAGTTGCAACAAGCATTAGACCAATTAAAGACGGCCGTTATTATTTCCGCCTTATTAGTTTTTCTGGTTATGATTATTCAATTAGGTGATGTTATCCAAGCTAGCCTAGTGATGGTCTCGATTCCACTGGGTATGATTGGCGTTATCATTTCATTATTTATTTTTAAGAGCAGCCTTTCACTTAATTCGGGGCTGGGTACTATATTATTAAACGGAATTGCCGTCGCAAATAGTATTATATTAGTCGATTTTATTCAGAAGTTGTTTGTGCAAGGCCGTTCGGCCTTAAACGCAACGGTCGATGCTTCGACCACTCGGCTACGACCCATTCTTATGACGTCATTAACGACGGTATTAGGTATGTTGCCAATTGCTTTAGGCTTGGGTGAGGGTGGTCAAATACTGCAACCACTGGGTGTCGCAGTCTGCGGGGGCCTGTGGATCTCTGCCTTAATGACACTTTATATTGTACCGGCTTTGCAATACCAGTATTTGAAATTCAAAGAAAAACAACAGACGCAAAACTTTAGCGATGAAGTTAATCAAACTCAATTTTTAGAAGAACGCATGAATTCGAGATCACCAGGAATGGATTTATGAATTTTTTAATCATGCTCTCTTTACTTTTGCCGTTGTACGCGAAAGCCAATCCCTCGTTTTTTGATGACCTTGAAAAAATTCAAGAAAAAAGCACAACTTTAAAAAGTGAAGAAGAACGTTTACGAGCCACCTCGGATCAATTGCTAGCTAAAAAACTTTTCTGGACACCTACTCTCAGCATTTCAGCGGGCCGCCAACAGCGCCATGATAATATTACGAACATTGCGGGCTCGGAGCTAACTCAAACTGCAGACTACTGGAAGGCTAATGCCGCCCTTAATTTATTTAAAGGCGGCGGCGACTGGGATGAAAAGAATGCGGCCGAAGCTCATTATCTAGCCCAGAAATATAAAGTTCTTGATGAGTCCATTAAGCTAGATGTGAAGGCCGCGGAATTGATTTTTCAACGTCTGTATTTGAAGGATGTTCTGCAAACTACTAAAAAACTGGTCAAGTTGCGGCAAGATTCACACCGTATTGTGAATGAAAAATACAAGCAAGGTAAGTCGCCGCTGCAAGAAGTGCGCAAGTCAGAAATAGATCAAGTGCAACAGCTTTCAAGGCTTAGAAATTTAGAGATTCAGGTTTTAGAAAACCAGGCCCTTTGGAAAACCTTATTAATTGACGACGTTGCCACCCAAAATTGGCCCTTTCAAGCGAATCTATCAATTGCATTTAATAGTAAATCAAGAACGCCTGAACTAAACAGTTTAGAAAATGCAACGGCCGCGACCGAAAGTTTATATAAAGCTGCCAAAGCTTATCACTGGCCCAGTCTTGATTTAACGGCTGAATATAAAGAAAGCCCACTTAATGAACGAACAACCCAACAGTGGGTTGCGGGCGTACAGCTAACGATTCCAATTTGGAGTCGGTATGATACGTCAGCACAGTCAGCCCTGGCCTACGCTGAATTCGTTACGAATAAAAGTCGCCTAGATAACTTACGTCGTTCAGAACTGGCGCAAAAAGAAATTCTTAATTCAAGGGTTGAGTTAGCTAGACAAAATTTATTAGACGCTAAAAAAAGTTTTGAGCAGTCAGAAAACCTTTACCAAGACATGCTTAAAAGCTTTCGGTTTGGTCGCATGTCGATGAATGAATTATTAATCGAACAGAACCGACTTATCGAAAGCCAAATGAACTTAAGTCAAAGCCAATTAGATTTTCACAAAATGCTGATAGAAGGCTGTGCCATCGCCGGCTTGCGCCCAAGAAATTGTCTTCAATGAAAATTCTTTTAAAGACTTTTGCTGTTTTTGCAATTATTTTTCTAATTGGCAAAAGACTGGCCCCCATTGGTGATATCGCTGCTGTTGAAAAACAAGTTCAGGCCATTAACAAGGTTATTGAAAAAAAATCTATAGGTGGAACCAATAAAACTTCAGTTGCCGAATTTCAGATGCAAATGTTTGCTCTTGTAAAAATGAATTCTGGTCAAATAAAAGAACGCCGAAGCTTCAGTCCTTCCGAGCAAGCCGCCATCAGCGAGTTTTTAAACAGCTCGAAAAAACAGTGGCCTCCACAAAGAATGAAATCAGATGATAAGAAATTAGAACAATTAGCAATACTCATTGCAAATAAAACTTTAGAACCGAATGAAAGTTTGCAGCAGATTAAAAAAATCGAACTGTGGCAAGAGCAAGTTCCTGCGAACAGCGAAGAAAATATTGAACTTGAAAATAACAAAGTGGCCGAAAAAGAAGTTAAATCGCTTAGCTCGCAAATTAAAATATATGAAACAAACCTACGATAGCAAAAAAAAAGAGAAAGCCTAAGCTCTCTCTTTTTGTGAACAAACTGTTCTTAAACAAATTACTTAGTTTCAGTAGTTGTTTTAGTCTCAGTTGTTTTCTTAACGTTTCCGTCTTTGTATTCTTTAGTTGTCTCAGTTGCTTTTTCAGAGTGCTCAACGCCGTCTGATTTGCTAACTTTTTTGTGCTTCTTTACAGTTTTCTTTGTTCCAGTGATTGGATTTTTTGAAACGTCAGTTGTATCTTTGTTTTCAACTTCAGAAAAAGCCATAGAACCAGTTAATAAAGCAGCCGCTAAAATCATCATTGCAGTTTTCATAAAACTCCTATTTTTGCAAAGCGGTTCATTCCGCTTTTGAATTTATTACTAATATAAGATGAGGTTGCTGCGGTCAAATCGCGTTAAGTCTAAAGTTATTGTCATTGAGTAAATATGCCTTGCCACCTAGCTAAATATTTAAGCATTAACTTTTAAAGTAAGTATATTTGCTTTTTTATCAGGCTAATTTAGGGCCACAATGACTCGAAATTCATTGGTACTATTTTTGTAATAAGAAAATCGTAATCAAACCAAATGGAGGAAAAATGAAGTTATTATTATCAGGATTGTTATTAGTATGCGGACTTTCTGCACAAGCAACACAAGTTCAATCTTCACCAGTTAAATCGATCGGCATAGAAGATATCATTAGTATAATTGGTGGCGTCGCTGGCGGCCAACAAACTCGTGACTGGAGTCCGGGTCGTCCCGAACGCGGTGGTTTAAGTTGCGTTGCGAATGATGCGGGCTATGAAGAACATAACGGTGGACATTACAGCTGTGGCGAATGTTTACGTGAACATGACAATTGTGTTGAAACTTGTACTGAAGTTGGAAACGTTCAGTGTGAGGCCCAAGGATATAACCGTCGCGGACGTTTAGTATCTTTTGTGGGTGAAGGCTATGACCAGCGAGATGCACAAAACGATGCTTTAGATCAGTGTGATTACAGAGCAAGTAATTGTCGCGTAGTACGCTGCGGACAAGCGCGTGGAAGATCAACTTCTCGCGACTGTCGCGGTTGGTAATCGTTTAAGCTGAAATAATAGTATTTAAAAAATTTAATAGTGAAATACTAAAACTATTTTTGAAGAAGCCTTTGCGAAAGCAGGGGCTTTTTCATTTTTAAATTAATAATTCGCAGTTATTTCATAAATATCTACACCACGTATTAATCCGACATTTTCAATTTTTATATTAAAATCAAATTCTTTAATTTCATCACAAATATTAATACCATGTTCATGAAGTGATTTAAGTAAGACGTACGCCTTGCCTCGAGAGTCGAGAGAAAAGCTAATTGCAGAAACCAGAGTCTTTAAATCAGCATCAATAAAAAATCGGCAGCGGTTTTTAAATTCCGAATGCGATAAGGTGCCATGACCCTGGCGAAAGTAAGGAGGGTTGGCTACAATCAAATCATATTTTTTATGATCTTTTGAAAGCTGATTGTAATTAATGTTCAGAAAACTAAGGGCGGCGGGATGTTTTAGTCTGGAAAGTAGGGCTTGTTTGTTTTCTTCAAAGTAAGAAGAGTAATTAGACTGAATCTCAAGAAAATCTATTTCTGTGACTAGCGAAGCCGTGGTGGGATTGCGGTCGAGGTGAAATAGCAAATCCATACCGATGATTCCGCAGCCGGCACAAAGATCTAGGATGGCATTACATTTAATTTTGGAAGATTTAACCTGCTCATAGACCCAGCGAGCAAAAAAAACGGAATCATGAGAATAACGGTAAGCCTCAGGCTGAACGTACTGAAAAGTATAATGTGGGTTCACTGTAGACATAAAAAAATCCCCGACCTTGTGTTACCAAATTCGGGGATCAGAAAAAAGACTTAATTTAGTTTTAAAATTAAATTAAGTGTTTTCTTTGTAGTGTTGTCGAGATGGGTCCACAGATGTTCTAGCACGCAATATGTTCTCTTGTAGTTCCTGATCAATTTCTATATTTGCTTGATCGGCTAAGTCGCCTTGGGCCTCGCGAATTTGCTCAGGATACGCAGTTTCAGTCTCATCAGCGTTAGCACGTAACCCTTCAGCTTGGGTCGTATTCGGATTAGGAATAAGTGGCTGAGTCTTTGCCTTGTTTTGAACTTTTTGTTTTTCCATTTCAATTCTCCTACGCCTTCAACAGAAGCAATTTTGCGGCCTATGCTGAATTGCGCTTTAATTGCTTCTTAAGAAGTCTTTGTAGAGGAATGCCCAGTTTACATAGCCCAAAAAGTCTATACCGCGAATATCTTGGCATAGCTGCTGCTATAAATGTATTTGATGTGAACAGCTTCATTATTTTGAAGCTCTTCCGTTGTTAAGGGGCATTTTTTCTAACCTAAGTAGAAAAAGTGCCTATTCTTTTAAATGATGGAGGTATTATGATAGTAGAACAAATAGAAGAGCAGATTGGTAACGTACTTAATAAAGCTAAGGATTTAAAAATTAAAATTTCTGAAATGCCAGAACAGGCCTGTGGATTAGCAAAAAAAAGCGAACTGACTGCGCGACGATCACTTCATAAAGTATTTAATGATGGACTTACTTTATTAGGCAAAGGACTCATAAATGGTCGTAAAGCCAAAGAAGCTTTTGTTGCCGAAACTAACCGCAAGGCGAAGCGCTTTCAAGATAATGCAGAAGCAGAGGTCATCGAGGAAGGTCCAGTGTCGACTGTAAAAAAAGTTTTAAAGAAAAAAACAGCACGTAAAACAACCTCAACCGCGAGATTACACTAATGAATATGTCACATAAAAAAATCGCAATCGTTGCCGTTATAATGGCAATTGTATTTGGCTCAATCGTAATAGTTTATCCAACAATGTTTAAATCTGAAAAAACTCCAGACGGGCAGGTCAGTCAGCCCGCTCTACCGGCCACAACTATAGTAAAATAATTTATGCCGAACCGTTTCAGGAAAAATTAAACACCTGCAAAATATTCTTTATGTTTTTTGCCCCACAAAAAGGGTCAAATCAGTTTTCTTTGATTTGATGGTGGTCCTGCACTTGCAAAGTTGTTAAGTGTATTGAGCGAATTTTAACAAAGCAGAAATGCTAACAACATGGAGGATATACAATGGCTACACAGAACCAACCAAATCAAGGTCAGCAACAGAAAAACGCTTCTACATCTACACAAGATTCAAATTTTTCTTCTCAAGGAAAAAATGAAAATAAAAGTGGATCACAACAATGGTCAAAAGAACAATCAGGTCAACAATCTGGAAATTCACAAAAACAATCTCCACAACAGCCAGGCCAGCAGTCAGGGCAGAAATCTCAAAGCGGCATGAACCAATCTGGATCAAGCCAAATGGGATCAGGCACTTCTTCACAGGCTTCGACTGGGCAAACTGGATCGACCTCAAAAATTTAATTGAAAGAATTCGATAAATTATTGAAATAACAATTCATCTTAGATCGAATTATTTTAAGAAAAGCCGACTTTCGAGTCGGCTTTTTTTTGCATGACGTTCATCATGAACGGGGAGTCGTTATGAATAAGTTTTTTAATGGTATTTGGGCCAAGTCTAATTGCAACTGGGCCCATGGCGTTTAGTTTTTTTAAGTTCTTCAGTTCGTTGTCTGGCGCGGATTCTAAGCGCCGGCCACCCTCGCAATTGACGGCGGATATCGAAGAAAAAATAGGTTTAAAAAATCTAAACCCATTGACGTACGCAAATACCACGATGCTATCGCATTTAGTTTGGGGCGTTAGCCTTGCGTACGCGGAAGACCAGTTGACGGTTCGCGGGAAACAAATGTTACGTAAGGATTAGTAATGAAACTTTATACCGTTGGCTACGAAGGTTTAGATATTAACGAATTCCCGTCGGGATCAGTCGTAACCCGAGCGCGCCAGAAGAAAAAAAATAATTTATCGCAACAGGTTCGGGAGAATGCTTATGAAGATTGTATCAATTCGGTTAGTTGAAGGTCCAAGCGTCTACCATAACCGAGAAACTATGATTATGGTTTTAGACATTGGCGAGTGGGTCGAAGTTCCTAGTACGGACATCCCTCACTTTACTGAAAATTTATTAAAGATATTGCCGGGACTTAAGCTTCATACGTGTTCGCCAGGTTACGTCGGCGGTTTTGTTGAACGATTGCATCGCGGCACTTACATGGCTCACATCGTTGAGCATATCGCGCTTGAGCTAAGTACTTTATGTGGCATCGAAGTCACTTACGGAAAAACTAGATATGTCGGAAAACCCGGGCGCTACGAAATTGTCGTTCGATACGTTAATGAAGCAGGCATGAAAGAGTGTTTAAAAAAAGCCGTTGAAGTGGCTCGATTAGCCGTAACAACAAGTGAAGTCGAATTAGAATCATTTATTCTTAAAGTAAAAGAAATCGTTTCGAACACGGCACTGGGACCGAGTGGCCAAGCCTTAGCTGATGCCGCTCGTAAATTAGGGGTGCCCTGTCGGCGAGTTGGTGAACATAGCATGCTGCAATTGGGATACGGCCGAAACACCAAGCGCGTTCAGGCCGCCGTATCAAACAATACCAATTTAATTTCAGTTGAAATTGCCCAAGATAAAAATTTGACAAAAAAAATATTAACTGAAAATTTCATTCCAACGCCAGAGGGTCTGGTGGTTGAATCGGTTGATAAATTAAAAGATGTAATGGCAGAATTTTCTGGTCCGTACGCCGTGAAGCCGCTTGATGGAAATCATGGTAAAGGCGTTGTTTTAAATTTAAATACTTTAGAAGAATTAACAGACGCTTTTCACGTGGCCCAAGGCTATTCGTCTAAGGTTTTAGTTGAAGAAATGGTGCAAGGAAAAGACTATCGCGTTTTGATTGTAGACGGAACTTTAGTTGCCGCGGCCGAGCGTGTGCCAGCCCGAGTGATTGGCGACGGAAAAAATTCTGTCTTAACTTTAATTGACCAAGTGAACTCAGATCCGCGACGCGGAAATGGTCACATGAATATTTTATCTAAAATTGAAATCGACGAAGTTTTGCTTAACGGTTTAAAGAAAAAAGGTAAAAACTTAAATTTTATTCCACTAAAAAATGAAATTGTTGTTTTACGTGAAAATGCAAATATTTCTTCGGGCGGCACGGCAATTGACGTGACCGATATTATTCACCCCGAAGTAAAGATGATGTGCCAGCGCGCGGCCCGAATTATTGGCTTAGACATTTGCGGTTTGGATTTGATGCATAAAGATATCACTTTGCCCTTAGATCAAGGGGCTAAAATTATTGAAGTCAATGCTGGCCCCGGACTGCGTATGCACTTGGCGCCAAGCGAAGGGCAACCACGGCCCGTCGCGGAACATATTATTAAAATGCTTTATCCAACGAAAGAAAGTTCGCGCATTCCGATCATTGCGGTGACGGGTACAAATGGTAAAACAACGACCGTTCGTATGTTGCACAAAATTTTATCTGATCAAAAAAACCAATGCGTCGGCTTAACCACGACTGACGGAATTTGGATTGGAAAAAATAGAATCTATACGGGCGATACAACTGGCCCGAAATCAAGTCGTCTTATTCTTTCAGACAAAGCGGTTGATTTTGCGGTGCTTGAGGTGGCGCGCGGAGGGTTACTGCGTGGTGGTTTAGCTTACGATTATTCAGACGTTGCGGTCATTACTAATATTAGTGCGGATCACATCGGACAAGATGGGATTGAAGATCTGCAAGACTTACTATGGATAAAGTCACTAGTGGCCGAGCGCGTGAAAGAATCGGGCACGGTAGTGCTGAATGCTGATAACGATTTAACTTTATCAATCCGCGATAATCCACGCGTACTAAAACAAAAACCACATTTCTTTTTATTCTCTAAGCATGAAATGAACGCGATTTTACAAAATCACATTCATGCTGGCGGAAGCGCCTGCTGGATTGAAGATGGTTGGATTATGGTTCGTCACATGGGCGCCACTGAACATATTTTAAAAGTTTCGCAGATTCCTTCGACCATGCAAGGCTTGGCCGAATTTCAGGTCTACAATGTACTTGCAAGCTTGGCGGCGGCCCTGGCGGCGGGTCTTGATGCCCACAAAGCGGTAGCTAGCTTACAAGCATTCAGTACAACAAATGAAAACATGGGGCGCCTTAATTTATACAAAGTGCGGGATAGTTATGTGCTTTTAGATTATGGCCATAATCAGGATGCCCTGACTTCAATTGGTAACATGCTTAATCATTTTAAAGGTTACACTAAAACCGCCGTCATTGGCCTACCGGGTGATCGATCTCCTGTTTTACTAGAAGAAACGGCCGCAGCGTTATCTAAGTATTATGATAATTTTATTTTAAAAGATGATAACGATTTACGGGGGCGGAAGCCGGGCGAGATCCCGCAGATGATGCGCAAAGTGATTTTGAAAAATAATGCAAAAACAACAACTGAAATTGTTTTGAATGAAATTGAAGCGGTTAAGCTTGCGCTAGAACAAGCCGAGCCCAACGAGATTATTGCAATTTACTATGATAACTTCAAAGACATTCTAGAATTAATTCTGCAGTATGATCCTGAGCCAATTAATTTTATACCCTTACTGCCGAACGCAATTGCGCCAATTGGTGCGAACGAGGATGCGCGTTCGCCAGCTAAAAAAGATGGCTTGAATCAAGTTAACTCTATTTAAAGGTGGAGAAACGTTTTTAAAAAGTGAAAGAAGATTAAAATGCGGTCCATAGCTAAAAAGTTTAAAGCCAGAGCCAGTCGTCGCAAAGGGACGCTAATTATTATTGGTGGGCGCGAAGACAAAGAAAAAGACATGGAAATCTTAAAGGAGATTGCCAATCAAACTGGTAAAGCGAAATTGGTTATTGCAACAATCGCCAGTCGAGTTTCTGAAGAGGTTTGGCACGACTATAAAAAAATCTTTGCTGACTTAGGTGTAAAAAACACGGTGCATTTTACAATTGAACGATCTGAAGAGGCGCGCGATCAAAAAAACTTGGCCTTATTTGATAATGTGAAAACTATCTTTTTTACCGGAGGCGATCAATTAAAGATAACCACTAAATTAGGCGGCAGCCCTATATTGGAAAAAATTATGGAAATCTATCATACAGGTGGAGTTATCGCCGGAACGTCGGCCGGCGCCGCCATCATGGGGAAAACAATGTTGGTTGGTAGTGAAAACGCCGAATCGCACAAAGTGGGTAATTGGATGATGGCGCCAGGCATTGGCTTCGTCGAGGATATCATTGTCGATCAGCATTTTGCTCAGCGTGGTCGTATTGGTCGTCTCTTAGGCGCTGTAGCCTTAAATCCCGGAATTTTAGGAATTGGTATTGATGAAGATACGGCCATCATTATCAAAGATGGTAATTTTAAAGTAATCGGATCCAATGCGGTTTACGTTGTTGATGGCCAAAAAATAAGCTCGACAAATATATCTGAAGCCGCCGCTGAAAAAACCATGTCTATGCATCACGTTCAATTACACATTCTGGCTAATTCTGAAAAATTTAATTTAAAAAGTCGAAAACCAAGCCGTTAGTAACTAAGTGGCAAAGTTTTTAATAGTGCGGTGGGCGCTCGCTCGCACTAATTTCTGAAGTCGACGCCGCGTCTTGAACTCGTTTAATGTGAAACTCTAGTTTAGCTTGAAGTGAATCAATCGTTTGTTGCTGTTGATAAAGAACTTCATGCAGCTCTTCTAGCAATAATTCTTGATGCGAAACTTTTGTTTCAAGATCAATAAAGCGTTGCTCAGTATTCTGTTGGTCAAAAGGTGATTGCATGAGCCATAGATCTCACTGCTGCAAACCGTTGTAAACGCAAAACGTTTTGCGTGAAAATAATCCCTAAAGCTGATTGCCAGCTGGTTTTTACGATTCTACAATCTTATAACATGAGAATAAGACAAATGGGGTTTTCATCACGACTGAAAGCCCATAAGAATTTACTAACCTTAGAAACCCTTCGCTTTATTGCGGAATTTCTGAAAGACGGCAACGCCAAGCAGGCCGCCTTTCGTTCTGGCATTCCTGAAACCTATGCCGCCCGCCAAGGGCAGTGGCTAAAAAAGCATCCAATCGTGCAAGCCTCGCTCGAGGTCGAATTGGATCCCCGCGAACGGTTAAAGCTCGATAAAGCCCTCAATGAAATCGATCGGCAAATGCAAATTTGCAAAGAAATTTTAAATATACAAGATATATAGACTTTTAATATGTAGACATTGAAAACTCGCTCTTTTGACCCAGCGAAATAATTGAGTCCCTTCTTATTCTTTGTTAACGCTTTATGCTTGGGGAGCTTTCATGAAACTACTGACTATTAATTTAATTGCGTTATTTCTCTTAACAGCTTGCTCATCAGGTAACGGCGATAAACCAAATAGTGGACGCACCAGCGAAACTGTTACATACACTCATTTTAGCACTGAAACTCGGGGTGAATTTATTTCTGAGTGCCTTCAAGAAGGAAGTGAATATTATCGTGAAAGGCTTATTTTTCAAAATGCGCACCACGGCTCAATCACGACGGAGCCCATGCAAGCCCCTGAATGCGCCTTTTCTATAGATCGGGCCCAACGCACAACTAAGTTTTCATATAAAATTACCCAATCGCAAAATGATATTACTTATTTGCGCTTAAGTTTTCAGGATGGCCCTGTGACGGCCGTAAGCATCGTATTGACCGATGACGGCGACAGCTTGCAAATCACTTTTCCTGAACGCACAGTTTATTATGAAAAATTATCTTCGACGGTTGCGGGGCCTCGCCAGCGGCCACCTCGACCGACGCCGGATTTACTCGCTTTCGACCAACTAGGGATTGGCACGTGGATAACTCGCAATTGTTACGCGGGTTCACAAGCTAATACATCCATGCGACAAATAGTTAAATCTATTCGAGAAGGGCCGGCGTCGCATGTGGCGGCAA
>JACMNA010000022.1 GCA_014378765.1 Bdellovibrio sp.
ATTGTGATGCCACGACCCACAATCAGATTTACGTCAGCACCAACTTTCGGAACGTGCTATTTTGCCTTATCCTCATCAAGAAATGCAGCTGCTAGTTATGTTTGGGCCCTTTCTCGTAATTCCGGTTGGACGGGAAATAATAAAGATGCACCGTTGGCTACGGCTGGCGTTATCGCTTCGTGCAGCGGACCTGGAGCGAGTGTGTGCATGCAAGCCGGGCTCGTTGCGACCGAAACTTATTACTTCGCCGTGCGAGCGCAGTCTGCCACTCCTGAAATCGGTAAGTGGTCGGACGAAATTTCCTGTTTAGTGCCCTAATTTTTTTTGCTAAAATTACTAAAAAGATTCGTCAAAACTAACTTGGCCCGAAATTCCGGTTTGATAAGCGGTTACACGTTTTTCAAAAAAGTTGGCTAGTTCTTGCATGTCTTGCAGTTCCATAAAATCGAATGGATTCTTAGTATTATAACGGGGGGCAATACTTAACGCCTCTAACCGTTGATCGACGATATACTCTAAGTACTGTCGCATATCAGTTAGTGATAGACCGGCGATGCCGTTAGAAACTAAATCTTCGGCGAAGGTCATTTCGCAGTCTAAAGCGTCTTCTAACATTTGCACGACCATCTCTTGCATTTGTTCATTGAATAATTCTGGTTCTTCTTTACGGACGGTCTCGATCACTTGCGACGCAAAAGCGATATGCATGCTTTCGTCGCGAAAAACCCAGTTGGTGCCCGATGCTAAACCGGCCAGCAGGCCTTTTGAGCGTAGAAAATAAACGTAAGCAAAGGCCGCGAAGAAAAATAATCCTTCGATGCAAGTCGCGAAGCAAATTAAGTTCATTAAAAACTTACGACGATCTTCAATCGTTTTTAAAGTGTCTAAGTGGTTGATTGAATCCATCCACTTAAAACAAAAGTCGGCTTTTTTCTTAATTGACGGAATATTATCAACCGCCGAAAAAGCCAAGGTTCTTTCTTCGGGATTTGGAATATAAGTATCAAGTAAAGTTAAGTAAAACTGAACGTGCAAAGCCTCTTCGTAAAGTTGACGGCTTAAATAAAGCCGCGCTTCGGGAGAATTAATGTGCTTATAAAGATTAAGAACTAAATTATTGCCGACGATTGAATCGCCGGTCGCAAAAAAAGCGACCAGACGGTGGATCAAGTGTTTTTCTGAATCCGTCATTTTAGAATTCAAGTCCACCAGATCCGTCGAAAAATCGACTTCATCGACCGTCCACGTATTCTTAATTCCATTTTTATACATTTCGTAAAATATAGGGTACTTCATCGGCCGTAATGTTAAATCAAATCCTGGATGTAATATCATTGTGTCCTCTGTATTCCTGTTAGCTACTGACAAGCTTCGCAAGCTTCGGGGTTATCTAAGCTGCAAGTTATTGCTTCTTCGTCGCTGTACTCTTTTTTCGGAACGGCAAGTGTCGTTTCGGTTACGGCTGGTTGAATCATTGAATTGCCTGTTGATTTTTTAACGGTCGTTTTAGCAATGCTTGTGGCCGGGCGTGAACGAAGATAATACGTCGTCTTAAGACCCTTTTTCCATGCGTACATGTACATCGATGAAACTTTGCCAATCGTTGGCGCTTCCATAAATAAGTTCAATGACTGCGATTGATCGATGAAGGCGCCGCGGGCGGCGGCCATATCAATTAAAGCTTTCATTGGCACTTCCCATACCGTGCGGTAAAGGGCGCGAATATTCTCAGGAATAATTGTAATTTCCTGAATAGACCCTTCGTGCATTTTAATTTCGTTACGAACGTCTTCATTCCATAAACCAATGGCCTTCAGATCGTTGACTAAGTACTTATTAATTTGCATGAATTCGCCCGATAACGTTTCACGTTTGAATAAATTAGAAATTTGCGGTTCGGTCGCCTCGTAAGATCCAACAATCGACGCGATGGTCGCGGTCGGAGCAATCGCGATCATCAAAGAATTACGTAAACCCACCTTCACCATTTTCTCACGCAAGGCATTCCACCGCGTTTCATCGGTGGGTTTTATTCCCCAAAGATCAAATTGAAATTCACCTTTTGCGGCCCGCGTTTCGGAAAAACTCTTATGTGGGCCGTGCTTTTCTGCAAGCGCTACGCTTGTAACCAGCGCGTTGTAGTAAATTTCTTCTTGAATGCGCGACGAAAGACTTTGTGCTTCGGCCGAATCAAATGGCATTTTTAGTTGAAAGAATGCGTCTTGCAAACCCATAATTCCAAGTCCCACCGGGCGCCAACGGTTGTTCGAGTCGGCGGCGGTTGCAATGGGGTAGAAATTAATGTCGACAACGCGATCTAAAAACTTCACCGCGACTTGAACGGTTTTTGCTAACTTTTCAAAATCAAATTGGCCATTAATAATATGGCGACCTAAATTCACCGACCCTAAATTACAAACGGCCGCTTCATCTTTAGAAGTCACTTCTAAAATTTCAGTGCACAAGTTAGAAAGGTGAATCACATTTTCAGGTTTTCCGGTTTGATTTGATTTAAGGTTAGAGGCGTCTTTAAAAGTAATCCAACCGTTACCAGTTTGCGCGAGCGTCTTCATCATACGTGAATACAGTTCGCGGGCTTTTACTTGCTTGTAAAATAATTTATTTTCTTCGGCTAAGACGTAAGCTTTTTCAAACTCATCACCAAAAATATCGCAAAAGTGCGGCACGCGGCTCGGGTCAAATAACGACCACGGCCCGTCGGCTTCAACGCGCTTCATAAATAAATCTGGTACCCAGTTAGCTAAATTAATATTGTGCGTGCGCTTAGCTTCGTCGCCCGTGTTATCGCGAAGTTCTAAAAACTCTTCAATATCCGCGTGCCACGATTCTAAATAGACACAGGCCGCACCCTTACGTTTTCCACCTTGATTCACGGCCGAAACCGAAGAGTCTAAAGTCTTAAGCCAAGGTATAATTCCGTTCGAATGGCCGTTCGTGCCTTTGATTAACGATCCACGCGATCTTACGCGGTGATAAGCTAACCCAATACCGCCCGCAAATTTTGATAGAAGGGCGATATCGGTGTACTTATCATAAATGGCTTTTAAATCATCCTGAGGTGAATCAAGTAAATAACACGAACTCATTTGGGGTCGCAGCGTTCCCGAATTAAAAAGGGTAGGTGTCGACGGCATGTAATCATGCGAAGAGGTTAATTTATAAAGTTCAATGGCTTCCATCGGACTAGTCGCTAGTCCGATAGCTACGCGCATAAAAAAGTACTGCGGGGTTTCAAAGACTTGTCGCGAAGTTGGATTTTTTAATAAATAACGATCATAAACAGTACGAAGTCCAAAATATTCAAAGCGATCGGTTTTATAATGTTCAATCGCGGCGCATAGTTCCGTCTTATACTTCATGACGAAATCATAAGTGACTTGAGAAAGTAAACCGTTCGAAAAACCAACTTGAACCGAGTCTGCAAATGAGCCAACTTTTTGTGATTTTACTTCCTCATCTATATAAGTAGATAAAAGACGGGCGGCCAAGCGCGAATACTCAGGGTCTTCGCCAATTAATAGCGATGCGGTTTGAATGCACAAATTATCAAGTTCCTTAGTTGTGGCTCCATCATAAAGTCCACTGATAGCCTTGGTCGCAACACGCAAGGGGTCTACCTGCGACAGGCCCTGACAACAGCGGTTCACGCGCTCAACAATTTTCGTAACATCTACGGGCTCAAGCGAACCATCGCGTTTTTTAACTCGCATCATATGCGGCGAAGCCTGTACGGCCGGGCCTGATAAACCCACGGCGCCGGCTGATCGCTGTGGCATGTGAGGCTCTATATTTTCGTTTGTAGTAAATCCATTTGTCATATTGTCCCCTTGTTTTATGCGGCCCTTACCGTTGATCCATCTTCGGCAATAGAAATCCGCAAAGCTCCCCCTCAGAAGCCCCGCTTTAGCTATCAAAGTCTTAAGTCTAGTTATGTGTTAATCAAGAAAAATAATGTTGACCGTCCTGGTCTTCACTTATTTGAGTGCGAACATCGTTTTACTTTCCTAAAACACTAGATCTAGTGGGTAAAGCGATGATCCTTATCAATAAGGAGTGTTTTTCTTGTTTTAAGGTTCAACTTTTTTTTAAATTTTGTCCAACGAAAAAATAAAAAATTTTCAATCTGCTAGCCTTTAAGGCACAGCCTGCTTAAAAAAGTGAAATTACCCAGGCTATGGTCGAGTTAGGTTTTCCGCTCTACAAATAGATTCCGCAAGGCTAAAATACTCTAAAGAATTTCACTTTTCTCGAATGAGATCGGTGGAAAATTACTTAATTCTTAAATTGTCTGTTAATTGCTATTCGTTCGTTCAACTCGTAAACTCATTTGATGAAATAGCGTGCGGTCTAAATCCGTTTGCGCAGTGAGTTTGCAACCTTGATAAGCTTTTTTGAGGCGTAAATGATCAATAATTTCTTGATGAGGCTTCATCTTATCGGCCGTCCATTTGGGCGCAATTAATTCATCCCAGCGCGAGGCATAAGCCGCCAGCCGGTGGATCGCAATGCGCGGATGTAAATGCGATAAAAAAAGTTCAACTTTACGCGTGTAATCTTCTTGCGAGATTGGCGCATACGTACCTTCGTTGTACCAAGTTTCAAGCGCGGTGTTTTTTAAGACATGCATGTTATGGAGTTTAATATTAGTAATCGGCTGATCATTACAAATTTTCGCCGTTTCAATGACTTCGGCCTCGGTTTCATGCGGCGAACCAAAAATCAAATGAATCCCTAAATCAACCGACGTACGAGACGAAATTTTTGTAATAGCCTTTAAAGAGTCTTCGGCCGAATGCCCCCGGCGCATAAATTCTAAATGCGGATTGAAAAAACTTTGCACCCCTAGTTCAACGGCGACAAATGTTTTTTCGCAGTACTCTTGCCAAAGTTGCAAGACAGATTCAGATAAACAATCAGGGCGGGTGCCCAGTACAAATCCCGCAACATACGGATAAGCTAAGGCCGTTTCAAAATTGGTACGTAAGGCGGGCACTTTGGTAAAAGTATTGGTATACGCCTGAAAATAAACCAAGAATTTTTTAGCGTTATACTTTTTCGCAATCAGCGCGTGGTATTTTTCAATTTGCGCGGGCAAAGTCATTTGTAAAGATTCAGATTGCGCGGCCGAGCCCCACACATCACAGAAACTACATGTTTTCATTCCCTTAAGCCCCATGCGATTCGGACAGTCATCAACCACACTGACGGGAATTTTGTAGACTTTCTCGTTAAAAATGCGCTTAAAATGCTCCGAAACCGAATGATAAGGTAATCCCGACCAACCTTTTTCCATGCGACAAGGTATAATGTGAATAACCCGTTTGAGCAATTTGGATTTACTTTAGAGCTCACAAAAGATCAAAGCCCTACGTTGCGCCCGAAACCCACTGAAATTGAGGATGCCGGCGAAACCATGCACCATTCGGGCGGAGCCGCCGCCGAGACGACGTATATTTACCAAAGTGTAATTAGGTCGGCTTTAAAATCAGCGCAGCTTAATGACCCCCATCCGACGCTTCAAACCGTCGTCGTAGGGCTTGGTCTGGGATACATTGAAATCAGTTGGGCGGCGGTCATTAAGCAAATGGGCTTAAGTGCGAATGAAAAAATTTCGATTGATTCTTTTGAAACGGTAAAGAATTTAAGAAAATTGTTTTTAGCCTGGATAAATCAAAAAGAAGATTGCGACACTCACATTATTTACAATCAAATAAGTCAGTATTTTACATCGTCAGAAAATCAATCTTGCGAAATTCGTAATGAGCTTAAGAAAAATTTCGATACGCACGGAAAACTTTTTGACAACGTTTTAAATCACCAACTAATTAATAAAAATTATAACTTAATCTGCTTCGATGCTTACAGCCAAATCACCAGCCAACCCCTTTGGGAAGACTGCTTTTTATTAGAATTTATTCGTCAGCGCGCGAACCAAGATTGTGTCATAACAAGCTACGGGTGTACGGGAGTGCTAAAGAAAATACTAGTAAACGAAGGTTTTGAATTATTAAACCGGCCTGGCTTTTCGGGTAAACGCGCTTCGACCTTAGCGCTTCGTGGTAATTTTAAAAACCATCAATCCCTTTTTGAATCCACTTTCAAAACGATTAACTAAACCGAGCCCGTAGCCTTACCAAATTTTTTAACATATTCGATAATGGCAGATTTGGCCTCGTCGGTAATTTGCGTAAACGTAAGGCCCACGTAACCATCAAGGCCAGAGTAAATAACCTCGGCTTTAATACTAATCGGCTGAAAGAAATGGGGGCTCGTCACTTGGCCTTCGACGGAATCTCCAATTTTCAATTCAAAATTATCCGTAAACCCTAAGCCGCCTTCACTGACCGTGATGATTCGTGCGCTTAACAATGGATTGGTACTTGAAGTCCCGCTAAATTGCGCCAAAATTGGAACGCGTTGATGGTGACGACGGGTCAGGCCTAAGCGCTCGACTAAATCAGGAAATGCGTAAACTTCTTTCCATTCTTTTGAACGGGGATCTTGAATTGAAATAGTCGATACGTCTTGCTGTTTAGCTAATAAAACTAAAAGCTCGGGCTTTGTCATTAAGGGCTGATCAACAAAATTGATTTGCACGCGGTAGGAAGAGCTTTCGGCCATTGATTGCGCCAAAGTTTTTTCTGGTGCATCTGAGCCGTAAACGGGCGCCGCCGTCGTCGCGGTATAGGCTTGCGTCGTTTCTTCGTCAGGATGCCACTTTGAGGCTTTCATCCATTCGGTCAAACCTCGTCGCCATAAAAAAGTTTTTTCAAGTTGATCGTCGCCAATGGTTTGCAATGCTTTTTGTAACCGGCCGGTATCAAGCGGCCCGTCAACGCGCCCTTGAAACTGTAAAAACCACTTACTTTCCGGTGAAGTCGTACTCATGAAACTCCTTCTGCAAAAAACTTTTTAATCTGTGATTTTGACTCCATCGCGTCGTGGTAGCCCATATCAATTAATTGCTTACAAAAATTGGGTTCAAATAATAAATAACTTAAAATTTCACTGGCATCATCTAACGAACCAAAAGCTGAAATGGTCATCCGTAACAAACGGGGTAACCGGTGCGCATGCGCGCGCGCAATTTCGCCAATATCTTGCGACGGCGCAATGCACAGGGCCGGAATTTCTTTTAGGCCCGAAGCCAATTTTTTCTTAGATTCTACAAATTGGGTTAACTGATTTATACGCTGAATCCGCATCACATCTTGTTCGACTGAATCAAGTAAGACGGCATTCAGCAAAGTATTTAAAATTCGAATCATTGACGGCGATTTTTCAGATTCGTTTTCAAGCCCGGCGGACGTTTCGGCGCTAAGTTGCTGGCGCACCCCGATAACGAAAAGCTTTTCAGCCCCCATGCGGATAGAAGGTGAACAGGGAGTATTGTTTCGGACGCAGCCGTCACCGTAAAATTGGTTACCAATACGTATCGGGGGAAACAGCATCGGAATGGCGGAAGAGGCCATAATATGATCGGCATTGATTATAGTTCGTTTCGCTTGTCGGCGACTTTCTTTCCAGACGGAATGGTTCTCTAAGGTCTGAATAAAACTAACCGCCGAACTGTGTTCATAATTATTAGCCGTGATGATAACGGCTTCAATAATTTCATTTTCTAAGTTTTTCTTTATTTTTGCGAAGTCGCAGTTGCGATTAATTAATTCACGTAATGGGGCGGTTTCTAAAACTGAATTTAATTTCCGTTCGCCAAATAATCCTAATGAAAATTTATTTAAAGATAAAAAATCTGTTTTAAAGACCTGGTCCGAAGAAATTTGCGACCAAAGGTAAATTAATTTTTCAACCGCATTAGAAAAATGCTCAATTTCCGAAGCTAATTTTGAACAATTGATGGCTCCGGCACTGACGCCCGATAAAATTTGAAACGGGCTTTTTTTCTTCTCGGGTAAAATTTCAGCCAGCCCCTTAAGAACCCCCACCTGATACGCACCCCGGGCCCCGCCGCCAGACAATATTAGAGCTGTTTTTAAACCCATCCAATCAGTCTAAAAATGGGTCAACGGCCTGTCAATGGATCTTAAGGCGCAGGCCTTTTTGGTCGAGGTTCTTAAAGTGGTACAAATAGCTGCTTTCTTATTGTGAGATTACGCCTGAATTTACTGCTTTATTCGCACTTCAAATAACTTAAAGTAATGGCTTAGCTTTTGAAAAGTAAAAGGTAAATAAAATGAGAGTTATTAAACTTTCAATTAAAATGACCCTTTGAAGGAGGCTTCCATGACCCAAAATAAAACAACTTTAAAAGTGATAATTCTTTCGGTCACCGCTGGATTTTTATTTTCGTGTTCACCAAAAGCCGCCGGAGTCCGAGGGCAAGTGAAGACCGGCCAAACCAACCTTGACCCCAGCATTTCGGCGCAATCAAATCAAATTGCTGCCCAACAGGGAAATTTATACGAAATAAGAAGTGTAACTTTACCTAAAGCGGCCACGTCCGGCGGTTGGGATATTGATGTAGTGCTTTCAACTCCGAACAACGATTCAATTTCACTTACGACCCACCACGATTCGGCAAATCTTTCAACGGAAGGTACGTTCCCAGGTCAAGCTCGTGATTTAATCGTTAAAGCACAATCACGCTGTAGTTCTGACAATTGCGAAAAATATATCTTACTAGTTACGGTATTAAAAAATAATGCGGCCGACTTTCAAACGGGAGCGATCTCTTTTAAAAGTGACTGTAATTTCTTTTCTATTTCAATCGGGCGAACCGTCGCCAACCTATTCACGAGCTTAGATCAATTTAACTCGAAATATAATCCAACGCCCGCGAACAACGCCAAAGACGGAGAGTCTTGCCAATAATCCCCAATTGCAGCTATGTTTAATTATGACATTACTGCAATCGCTTTTACACATCGACGTCACGCTAATTCTATGGGCACATGACTGGGGCTCGGCCATTTACTTAATCCTATTTCTAATCATCTTTTGTGAAACTGGTCTCGTTGTGACTCCATTTCTACCGGGCGATTCGCTATTATTCGCAGTCGGAGCCCTAGCTGCCACCGGCGAGTTTTTAGATATCAAACTTATAATCCCCTTGCTTATCTTGGCCGCACTATTAGGCGATACTACGAACTATTTCGTCGGCCGCCACTGGGGACGAAAACTTTTTGAAAAAGAAAATTTTTTAATTAAAAAAGCATACCTCACGAAAACCGAAGAATTCTTTGAAAAAAAAGGTTTTTGGGCCGTAAGCCTAGCGCGGTTTTTTCCAATTACCCGAACGATTTCGCCATTCTTTGCAGGCCTTAGCCACATGAACTACCGCCGTTTTTTAACATTATCTGTTTTAGGAACACTGGCTTGGATTAATATATTCGCTTTGTCTGGATATTTTTTTGGTCAGATAGAATTCGTTAAGAAAAATTTTACATACTTAGTTATGGGCATAATTTTCATTTCAGTCATCCCATTCGTTGTAACGCTTTTGAAGTCACGAAATGTGAAAAATACTTAAATTATAAGCAGAAGTTGCCTGGGTCAAAATTTCGTGGCACCTTGGTTGCAAATTACGTTGTAATGGCCCAATCTGGCGCCAAAACGTAACCATTAATTGGGGGAAAACAAATAATGAAAAAGATTTTATCGATAGCGATCGTTCTAGCTGCGGCAACTGGTTTTGCACAAACATCTACGACTGCAACGTCGTCAGGAGCTTCAGATGCAAACACGAACTCTAGTACTAACGAAAGCACACAGCCAGCTTCAACAACCAAAGCTACGGCATCACCAGTAACTACAATTGGAACTTCAACGGCATCAGCCGAACAAAAGCCTGCTGAAACTAAAAATTGGAGTGTATCTTTAACTTTGCAAGGTGAAGCAAATAACGAACAAATTCAGCGTATCGGCGAACAAACAATCGGCACAGTTAATAATATTGGCGCTGGTTATAAAGTGACTAAGGATACTAAAATTGGCTTTCGTCAATATTTCAATTATGCAGTTGGCCGTGAATCAAAAGGTGAAATCGTTTCTAGTTTTCCAGTATTAACTGTTGGAACTAAAGTTGCTGGAATCGCTGGATCTGATCCAATTGCCCCGCTTTTTTGGTATTACATCCCAACTCAAGAAGCTAAGCAAAATCAAATTAGCAAAGTCACTCCGCTTGATCATAATGGAATTTTACGTATGGATGCCGAAGTTGTTTGGACCGTAAATCCAAAAGTTTCTTTATCTTACTACTTCAATCCACGTCAGTCTCTAGTGCCAGTAGCGCAAAATTATATAGATAACAGCGGTAAACCGCAGGTTTTAGAATCAACAACTCGTTTGATTCACTATGTAGTTGCTTACTACAATGTTAACGATGCAATCCAACCATACATTTATACCGGTATGGAAAATGGTGCACAAACTGAGACATTAACTTCTAAGCGCGAACATGCTTTGACTGCAGTGGGCGTTAACTTTACCATGTTTGGTGGTAAATTAATTATCAATCCCGAGATTTACGATACAACTATTCTTAAAGAAAAAGGCGAGTACGCAGCGGCGCCTCGTTGGTTACAAACTGAGAACTTGGCTTACCAGCTAACAACGGCAATGTCGTTCTAGTTAGTTAAAGAAGAATCGATTTTATTAAAAGACCCGCTTTGATAGCGGGTCTTTTTTTTTAGCTCTCATTGAAAAGAGAATTACTCTTCGACCGCGCCATTATCGACATCATTCGTTAATGCGGCACCGGCAGGTAATAGCGGAAGCGGGTCGACCGGTCCATTAAGCTGTCTAATTTCAAAATGCAAATGCGGGCCCGATGAGCGGCCGGTATTGCCGAGGGCACCGATGACTTCACCTTGGCGAATTTTTTTACCCTCGTAGACGACGATCTTATCTAGGTGACCATACAGGGTGGCCCAGCCGTCGTTGCTTTCGATCATGATCATTTTGCCGTAACCTTTAAAGCCTGAGCCCGTGTAAATAATGGTGCCGTCGTGGGCGGCCATCACGGCTGAACCGCGAGGGGCCGCTAGATCGATACCTTTGTGCGGGCGTTTACGGCGACCTTTGCCGCGTGGTAAATAGCCGCGGGTCATGCGGGCTTCCCAAACGGGCCAGTCAAATTGGGGTTTTTTGCGAACTTTTTTTGACGGCTTTGCATCGATGCCATCAACGCGAATTGAATTATTTATTTTATCAACGTGAACTTCTTCACCTTGGTCATTGGTTTGAGTCACTTCATCTTGAATCCGGTGGGCGCAGCTTGCGATAAAAGCAACAAGCACGAGTAAACTTAATTTTAAACGTAGATTGGAAAGCTTTGACATAATTCTTTCACCTGTTGTTTCACTTGATGTTTTATATCAACTTGATCTGTGTTTTTTAAAACTTGGCTGATCCATTTTGCAATTTGTTTCATTTCAGCCTCTTTCATTCCGCGCGTCGTTAATGCCGGGGTGCCGATGCGAATTCCGCTGGTAACAAATGGCGAACGCTTTTCATTGGGAACAGTATTTTTATTTACGGTGATACCGGCTTCATCCAGCGCAATTTCAGCTACTTTGCCAGTGAGCTCGGTAACGGCTTTACTCTGACTTAAATCTAATAATAAAAGGTGATTGTCAGTGCCACCGGTAACGAGCGAAAAACCTTCCGCGGTTAATTCAGCGGCTAAGACTTTGGCGTTCTTTAAAACTTGATCAATGTAAGTTTTAAATTCAGGTCTTAAAGCCTCGCCAAAAGCTACGGCTTTGCCGGCGATGACGTGCTCTAAGGGCCCACCCTGAATACCCGGAAATATTCTTGAGTTAACTAATTTTGCTTTTTCTTCGGTGTTGGTTAAAATCATGCCGCCCCGAGGGCCGCGCAAAGTTTTATGCGTAGTCGTCGTGATATAATCAGCGTACGGAACGGGTGATTGGTGATGGCCCGAAGCTACCAAACCTGCGAAGTGCGCCATATCAACTAATAATTCGGCGCCCGCTGATTTTGCTATATCTTGAAATTGCGCAAAGTCTAAATGCCTTGGGTAGGCGCTGTATCCGGCAATAATCAATTTAGGTTTCACTTCTTTTGCGGTCGCGCGAATGGTGTCGTAATTAATTAAGCCAGTGTTCGCATCAAGCTTATAAGAAGCTGCTTTAAATAAAAGTCCGCTAAAATTTACGGGGCTGCCGTGCGTGAGGTGCCCGCCGTTAGATAAATCCATGCCTAAAATTGTTTCGCCGGCTTTCATGCTGGCTAAGTACACGGCCATATTAGCCTGAGACCCCGCGTGCGGTTGAACGTTTGCAAAGCCAAC
Source organism: Bdellovibrio sp. (assembly GCA_014378765.1). GTDB lineage: Bacteria > Bdellovibrionota > Bdellovibrionia > Bdellovibrionales > Bdellovibrionaceae > Pseudobdellovibrio. The sequence continues at coordinate 12,296 of JACMNA010000022.1, forward strand.
GTTAAATAGTTTTTTAGCACGTTCAATGGCTAAGGTTTCAATACCATCGATAAACTCACAGCCGCCGTAATAGCGCTTTCCGTGGTAACCTTCAGCGTACTTATTAGTTAGTATTGAACCTTGCGCTTCCATAACGGCCTTAGATGTATAATTTTCGGAAGCGATCATTTCTAAACCGTCGCGCTGACGAATAGATTCTTTTTCGATCAACTGCAAAATTTCAGGATCGTTGTTGAGACTATTAAGCGTTGTGTTTTTCATAGCTTATTATGAAACCGAAGCGTTAATTTTTGCAACCCTCGTTTGGTGGCGACCGCCCGCAAAAGGCGTCTTAAGAAAAATATGGACCCAGCCTAAACTTGCTTCGTAATCGGTAAAGCGGGAGCCAATGCAAATAATGTTCGCATTATTATGTTCTCGCGCCATTTTGGCGATTTCATCATTATAAACAAGTGCGGCACGAATATTAAAAAATTTATTCGCGCGCAAAGCCATGCCCTGACCTGATCCGCAAACTAGAATTCCCATTTCTTGTAAGTGGGCCTGATTTTCTTCGGTTTGTAGTTTTCTTGATACCTGATCCGCGTAGTCGGGGTAATCAACTGATGCTTCAGTAAAAGGGCCTAAGTCTTCGACCTGATGGCCTTCTTTACGAAGAGTATCGGCTAATTTATTTTTTAATTCTAAACCTGCATGATCCGCAGCGATTAAGATTTTCATCAAAAAAATCTCCTTTTTATTAACTTTCAAATTTTGAAAATATCAGACAAGAATTCGTGCCGCCAAAACCAAACGAGTTATTCATTACGTGTTTTAGTTTTCCATCGCGCGCCTTTAAAGGCACATAATCTAGATCGCACTCGGGACTGGGCGAATTTAAATTAATTGTGGGCGGAACTTTTTGGTCTAACAAAGCCATTACGCAAAATGCTGATTCGATTGCGCCGGCGGCCCCGAGCAGGTGACCGGTCATAGATTTCGTTGAAGAGATCCAAACTTTTTTAGCATCATCTTTCATAATTTTTTTCACGGCTAAAGATTCAAGTGGATCACCCATGGGTGTACTTGTTCCGTGCGCATTGATGTACTGAATTTCATTTGGCTTTAAACTCGCATCGTTCAAAGCATTCATCATCGCGGATACAAAACCTTTGGCTTCAGGGTCGGGTGAGGTGATGTGATACGCGTCTGATGAAGCACCGTAGCCAGTCACTTCACATAGAATATTTGCGCCACGTTTAGTCGCCGCTTCAAGTGATTCTAAAATGAAAGTCGCGGCGCCTTCCCCTAAAACAAAACCGTCACGGTCTTTGTCCCAAGGGCGTGAAGCCTCGCTGGGTGAATCGTTTCGCGTGGATAACGCTTTCATATTTTCAAAACCGGCGATCGCCATTGGTGAGACGGCTGATTCGGTTCCGCCCGCCACCATTTGATCGGCTAAGCCAAAGCGAATGTAATTGTAAGCTTCACCCAGTGAGTGAACTCCAGTGGCACAAGCAGAAGTAATTGTAAAATTAGGGCCTTTAATTCCGTATTGCATTGAAACCCAGCCCGGAGCTAAATTTGTAATAACCGAAGGAATAAAAAATGCCGAGACACGGCCGGGGCCTTTTTCTAGCAGACGGGTGTGTTGCTCTTCAATGAATGGTAGGCCACCCATGCCTGAGCCAATAAAAACTCCGGTGCGATTCGTATTTTCTTCGGTGATTTTTAATCCGGATTGATCAAACGCCATTTTAGCGGTTGCTAAGGCGTACTGAATAAAAAGATCCATTTTCTTTTGTTCTTTTTTCTCGATGTAAACATCTGGAGTAAAGTTTTTTACTTCTCCGGCGAAGTGAACATCGTAGCGGCTTGCATCAAAATGGGTGATGTTAGCGATTCCGGACTTGCCCTCAAGCGCTGCGTTCCAAGATGACTGAAGCGAAGTCCCCAAAGGAGAAATCGCTCCAATACCCGTAATGACAACTCTTTTTTGACCGTTAGACCGTGAAAAAGAAATCACGGCTTAGCTTACGCTTTGCCTTTTGAAGTTAAGTAAGATTGTACATCGTTTACCGTTTTTAGTTTTTCGGCGTCTTCATCAGGAATTTCAAGGTCAAATTCTTCTTCCATCGCCATGACTAATTCAACGATATCAAGACTGTCAGCGCCAAGATCATCAATAAACGAGGCTTCAGATTTTACTTTCTCTGGATCCACGCCTAATTGCTCAACGATAATATCTTTTACTTTTGGGTTAACTGACATTTGAATGTCTCCTTTTGTAGTTTCTGTATTCATATTTTAAATCCCTTTTTTGATCATTAAACTTGGATCATTTTACTTAAGTTCATTATTTTTGATTCAATTTAAATATATATTCTAATTTAAATACATTCCACCATTAACATGAAGTGTTTGGCCGGTGATGTAAGAAGCAGCATCGCTTAGTAAAAAGGCAACGGCAGTGGCAATCTCGCGACCTTCACCAGGGCGAGAGAGCGGTATTTTATCCGAAAAGCTTTTAAGCTGTTCTTCGGTCAATGAATCGGTCATGTCGCTTTTAATATACCCAGGCGCAATGCAATTAGCCCTAATACCGCGCGAAGCAAATTCCAACGCCACTGACTTGGTGAAGGCTTCTAAGCCCCCTTTGCTGGCGGCGTAGTTTGATTGCCCGGCGTTTCCAACTGAACCAATCACCGAAGAAATATTAACAAATGAACCCTTGCGTGCTTTCAGCATCGATTTACTAAAAGCTTTCGTGACTGAAAAAACACCCGTTAAATTTGTACTGATTACTTTTTCAAAATCTTCAACTTTCATGCGTAATAAAAGTTGGTCACGCGTGATTCCGGCATTATTAACTACGCCATCAACATCACCCCAAGCGGTGATCACCTGATTAACGGCAGCATCAACTGAATTGGAGTCCGAAACGTCCATTTGTAAACAAAGATGATTTGATCCGGGTAAAGATTTAACTAAAGCTTGCGCTTTTTCTTCATTGGTAGAAAAGGTAAATGCGACCTGCGCTCCGGCTTCGGCTAATGCCAGCACAATGGCAGACCCAATTCCACGACTGCCGCCCGTAATAAAAAATTTCTTTTTTGATAATTCAACTATATTCACAATTCGTTCACGATGACCGAACTAGACTATGAGCTCAAGCAGTTTATAGGACTAAGTGCGACATATCTATTAGATATGAGCGGCTAGGCGCGCGCACTTAAAGATTCAATGGCTTTTAGATCATCTAATGAATTTGTTGAGTAGACTTTAAAAAATTCGGCATCAATCTTTTTTAACAAGCCTTTTAATACAGTACCGTGCCCAACTTCGATGGCTAAAGCTTGATGTTGATCTTTAAGGGTTTGCATGCTTTGTGTCCACCGAACGGGAGCCGAAATTTGCTTTATAATATTTGTTTTTAAAACGGTCGCATCAGTTTCAAGTTGGGCATGCACATTTTGAATGATTGGAATTTTAGAGTTGTTAAAAGTGACGGCATTTAAAAATTTCTGCATCGCTAGTTCAGCGGGCTTCATCATTTCACAGTGAAAGGGCGCTGAAACCTGTAAAGAGATCAGTTTCGCTCGCTTGGCTTCACCGGGTAAGATTTCGGGTTTAAAATTCGCCTTCAGCCAGTTAAGCGCATCTAGCTTACCGCTGATAACAATTTGACCAGGACAATTATAATTAGCGGGCGAGAGTGGAGCGTAACCCGACTGTTCAATCGTCCATCGACATAAAAACTGAACTTGCGCTTCGTCTAAACCTAAAGCGGCGGTCATTCCACCCTGACCCACCGGAACGGCAGCTTGCATGGATTGCCCGCGTAACCGCACGGCCTTCACCGCTTGGGGTAATGAAATCACTCCCCCTAAAACAAAGCTTGCGTATTCGCCGACTGAGTGGCCCGCAGTAAGGCTTGGCTTTGCTCCGAATTGAGTTTGTAAAACGCGCGCCGTGGCCGTTGATACCGTCAATAAGGCAGGCTGCGTATTTTCAGTCAGCGACAAAACCTCCGGAGATTCTGTGAAACATAATTTTTTTAAATTCAGATTAATCGCGTCCGAAGCTTCTTCAAAAGTTTCGCGGGCAATTTTAAATTCGTCATAAAGAAATTTGCCCATGCCGGGCGCTTGGCTTCCCTGTCCGGGAAATAAAAATGACATCATAAAAACCTCGAATTATTTTGACGGGTAAGTTATTGAATATTAGAACCGCAAAAGCGCTGAACCTGAAGTCAAGCCGGCACCAAAGGCCGTTAATAAAATTAATTGGCCGCGCTTAATCCGCCCATCGCGGTAAGCAGTATCAAATGCAATCGGAATTGAGGCCGCAGATGTGTTGCCCGTCTCGTGCACGGTCGAAACTATTTTATCCATCGGAAAATCAAATTGATTGGCAACGGCTTCGGTAATGCGAAGATTCGCTTGATGCGGCACAATCCAGTCAATTTGCTCAGGTCTGGTATTCGTCGCATTCAGCGCTTCTGTACAGGCCGTTGCCATTGTACGCGTGGCGTTTTTAAAAATTTCTTTACCCTTCATTTGCATGAAGTGCGAGCCCGTATCTAACATCTCTTGCGAGAACGGATAACGAGTGCCGCCGCCCTTAGCCCAAAGTAATTCAGCTAAAGACCCTTCGGCGTGCGCGTGGACCGTCATTAAATAATTGGGATCATTTTCTTGGGCTCGGCTCATGATAAAGCAACCGGCCCCGTCACCAAAAAGAATGCAGGTGTCGCGATCTTTATAGTTTAATAACCGAGTTAGATTTTCGGCCCCAATCACCATAACGTTTTTGTAAACGCCGGTTTTAATAAATTGATCGGCCACAAACATTCCGTAAACGAAACCTGAACAAGCGGCGTTCAGATCAAAAGACATAATATTTTTTGCGCCTAGTTTTGCTTGAACTATGCAGGCGACAGCGGGCATTTTGTAATCGGGAGTTAAAGTGCAAACAATCAAAAGATCCATTTGATCGACGGTCATTTTAGCGTCGGCTAAGGCTTTGTTGCCGGCGCGGACGCACATATCTGAACAACCTTCGTTTTCGTCAACCATATGTCGACGTTCGATACCGGTTCTTTGGACGATCCAGTCGTGAGTGGTCTCGACCATTTTTTCTAAATCGTAATTCGTAATCACTTTTTCAGGTAAAAAAGATCCAACGCCCGCGACTCTTGAACGAAACATTGTAATTACTTTTTAGCTTTAGCGGCGCTAATTTGTTTGCCCTTGTAGTAAAGAGCTCCGTCAGCGGCTTTAAAGGCGCGGTGAGGGCGGACTAATTCGCCTGACTTTTTATCAATGGCCATTCCAGGCGCAGTAATAGCATCGTGAGAACGTCTCATGTCGCGTCGCGACTTCGAGGTTTTTTTCTTCGGTGTAGGCATCTTATCCTCCAGTAACTGGTCTTTACATAAAATTCAAAAAGTTTTAAAATTATGATGCAAATCAAACATAAAATCAACGCCTAATTTCGGCGACGAAACACGCTGAAACTAGCAGCTTATTGCCTTAGGTAATTTTTAAATCTTTCAACGCGATAAAAGGATTTAGCTTCGCTTCGTCGCCCATTTTCTCATCATACACAAAAGGTTTTGTAACCAGTGGCTTCGAGCACAGACTGCAGTCGCCATTGGCTTTGCAGGGTGGCATTGGGTTAAACGGCACTTCGATGGCGATGGCTTCGTGAATAAACTCGCCTAAATCAAACTGGCTGCTGCGGTAACTAGACACCGAAATATTGGTGTCATTAGCCGTTTCAGAGATGGGCGTTGAAGAACGCGCGTATTTGCTGGTGCGATCTTCATCTTGGTGTGGAATTAAGATTTCGCGTATTTTTTTTTGCACGTTGTAATTAAAATCGTCGCCGCAGCGTGAACACTGCTCTCCGGTTGAAGACTTAATGTGACCAGACATTTCGAAATCTTTGGTATTAAGTGGCTTAATAAAAACGGTCACGTCGTAAGGTGTATTTTGCACAAGGTCTTGAAGCACTCCGTTTAATTCAGCGGTGTTTCGATTAAGGATGTATTCGCGGCCAGATTCTGGAATTTCGTTTAAACGGATTTTCATAAGGGTTAATTTGTAGCAACCACCCGAAAAACCGTCAAAGAGTTTTAAAATGTTTGAAAAAGTTCTGTGGCCGGAACGGTCGTCTTAATCAGCCCCAGGTTTTGCATTTGCGTCTGTAGAGCTTGCCAGCGCTCGGCTTTCATTTGACCTAAAAGTGCGGGTGCAAAGCGCATCAGTGGCTGCATTTTTTTTAAACTTAAGTCCATCATCTCTATGCTCATTGGAGGGTTTTTCTTACTCATTAGCTGGTTTGTGGCTTTCGAATCTTTTAAATAACTTTGCCAGCCATCACGTGTGGCTTTGATGAAGGCCTGAACTTGCGATTTGTTCTTTTGTAAGTAATCCTCTCGGACCGCTAAAACGGTGATGTAAGGATTGAAGCCCTCGTCGGCCACAAGCCAGGTTTTAACCTTCAGTTTCTTCTGCTCGGCTAGTAAAACTTCGGACGTAATAAAGCCCTGCTGCGATAGCATTGGATTGCTTTCAAACAACGAAATGCCACCCGTATACGGAACGATTTTCGCTTTCACGGGCGCGTATTTATTCAATAAAAAATCAACGTAAGGTAGCCCCTTCTGAAGGCTTAAAAGTTGCTGCGAGTCTTGAAAAAGTTGCTGCAAAGATTGGGCTTTCACTTCATCGTGAGCCATAATCATGTAGGGCGATGTCTCAAAAACAGCAAAAACGGCAACAATTCTTTTTTTAGGATCCCGCGCCGCACTTAATATTACTTCTTCGGCGCTGACGATGGCATAGTCGACCGTACCATTCATTAGCATTTGGATAGTGGGTGTACCTGAACCGCCTTCTAGAATTTCTACTTTTAACTTTTCATTGGTAAAATAACCTTTTTGCTGGGCCTCATAAAATCCGCCAAATTCAGCTTCGGGTTTCCAATTGAGGGCCAGTTTTATTGTAGCCTGTGAAACAAATGACGACAAAAGAACAACAAAAAATACTATATAATTTTTCATATTAAAACCTTACTAAGTATTTTTTGAAAATCCATTCAAAAACAAACTGCGCTGTTTTCATAAGCGTTAATCCGATGGCAGCCAATAAAATCAACGCCAGAAAAACGATATCAACCCGTTGTTGAAGCCGGGCTGAATCAATTAAAGCGCCAAGGCCTCCGCCCACCAAAAATTCACCCGATACGACCCCAATGACGGCCAGGCCCGCTGCCGTTTTTAAACCGGCAAGTAAGGTAGGTAGCGACGATGGGATCTCAAGGTAAAATAAATTCTGCCAGCGTGCCGCTTTTAAAAAATAAAACAATTCACGCTGACTTTTTCGCGCCAAATTAAGACCCACTAATGTAGCCATAAAAACAGGAAAAAAGCATACGATGATGGCGGCGGTTATCGTTGTGACCGAACTAAATCCTAAATAGATCACTAACAAGGGCGCAATCGCAATGATCGGAACGGTTTGCAAAAAAAGCGTCAATGGCATAAAAGTTCTTTGTAAAAAATGAAATTGGTGAACCAGAAGCCCAGTCACAAAGGCTAAAAAACTTCCTAACAGAAAAGCCGATACGGTCAAGAAAGTGGTTTGTTTAACGGCCGTCCAAATAAGAACCGGTTCTGTTTGCAAAAGCAGAATTAAATCGCTAGGTCTTGGCACCAATGCGCGTGAAATATAATCCGTTCGCACCAACCACTCTATTCCCGCAAAAAGCGCGACATAAAATAATAAAACGACGGCCCAAACGTTTCGTTTAATCATGCTAAACCTTTTTTGAAAGTTTCGCTTAAACCTTGAACTCGTAACTGGTATTTATCGTCAAAGCGAGACTTAAAATCGCGAACGAATCTAACATCAGAAATAATACGGGCCGGCCTTTGCTGATTAATAACAATGATTCGGTCTGCAAGATAGGCGGCCTCATAGAATGAATGCGTAACAAACAATATTGTCATTTTAAATCGGCTTTGAATTGCTAGTAACTCGTCTTGTAATTCAAGGCGGGTGGGCTCATCTAGCGCTGCAAAGGGTTCATCCATGTAAATCACTTCGGGACGCGTAATCAGCGCGCGGGCGACTGATACACGCATTTTCTGACCACCCGAAAGTTGATGCGGGTAAAGAGCTAAGCAGTCTTCAATTTTTAACGCCTTAGAAATCTGCTTTAATTCTTTATTATCTACGTTTTGATGAGCCAGTTTTTTGGGTAACATAATATTTTTATATCCAGTCAACCATTCCAATAAATTCGCTTCTTGAAAAATATAAGACTCAGTTCTTAAATCCTTTACTAAAGCTAATTTTTTCGATGAAATCGGTTGAATTTTCGAAAAAATTCTTAAAAGCGTCGATTTACCACTCCCCGACGGGCCTAATAAGACTGTTATTTCGTTTGGTTCGATGCAAAGGTTAAAGTCTTCAAATAAAAGCTGGCCCGAAGTAGGGGTGAATGAAAAGTTCAGATTTTTTAATTCCATCCGTAGTTAAAGCTCACGCTGATTCTTGGTTTTTTTGAAACATTTCGTGGTACTTCATGCTTGAGCCAACTTTCAAACAAAATTAGTTCGCCCGGTTTAGGGTCAATGACGAAATAACGCTTATTTTCCGTTCGCGCCGTTTCTTTAACTAGAGGCGCGTTCATAAACAATCCTAGGCGGGGGTCTTCAAACTTAATGCAGCTCGAGCGGGGAGGGATGGATACGTAATAGGTGCCGCTAATGACTGAATGCGGATGTAAATGAGACGTATGTTGGGACCCGGCCGGCATGATATTAACCCAGCACGAATTCATTTTTAAAGATTTTTTAGCGACCGCGTACTCTAGGCTTTTTAAGAATTGATCGACATGCTTTTTTATTTTTGACTCTAACATTGTAAAGGTTGAGGCCATGTGATGAAGCTGATCAAGTGATCCATAAGACGTATAGCCATTCACGTAATTTTTTTTTGACCAAGCAATTCCCTGTTGATCCACTTTAGACAGATGAATGATTTCTTGTTGCAGATCCTTCAGATCGAACGCAATTTTATTTTGGTACACTTGGGTCGTAAATAGTTGATGCATAATGCGGGCGACCATAGCCCGCAGAACCAAGCTGTGTCACTGATTGTTTAATGTCTATACACCAAATCAATTTGAGACAGTGAGGGCCGATTTATTCGAATTGGCCATAGGCCCACTTGGCACCGCGGTTGCTCATTAAGTAGTTAGATACTTGGTCCCGAAAAAGGAGATTTTATGAAAACTGCAATCAAAACTACGCTTATGGCTTTATCACTTTTAACGTCTTTAACTTCATTCGCTAAGGTCGCTGACTTTAACACGATTATTGAAGAAAATACGAAAGCTCAAGCCAGCCTTCATACAAGTCTTAAAGATAATTTAGAACTAGCCCGCATGGCCGTTCAGCGTGAAAGCCAAGAAAAGTACATCGTTGATCGCGCCTCTGATGGCATCAATGTACCAACAAATAAGGGATTTTTAAAATTCGCGAAAGAAAAATCCTCTTACCGCGCCTCTGAATCTGTGCAACAGAAAAGACTTGCGCAAGAGTTATCTGAAGCTGAATAATAAGGTTAATGCGATTCAATTTTTTAAAGCGAGGGCTTAGGCAACTAAGCCCTTTTTTAATTCTGTTTTTAAGCTTTTCATTGATACTCTTGTATTCATTTTCGGCCAGTGCCAAAAACCCACCGCGCACTTTTATTCAAACGATTTCACTTAAAATGACTTTCAGTGGAGACCTCAGTGAAGCTTATCAGTTCGATGGCATCTTGGGCGATCACCTCTTTGGCGTGCCGGAAAAAACTGATTCAAAATGCGAAAATAAATCCCTTTTTCGAGCCGTTATTTATCAACAAAAAAAAATGATTGAAGTGTGGGTTAATTTAACTTGCACGTTACAAGGGCAAAAATTGAACTTGAAACCGCACCGATTTTTTGTGGAGCGCAAGGAAGACGTGCAAAACATAAATTGGCCCGTGTTCGATGAAAAAATCAAAAAGGTGAACGTTCAGATTCAAGGTTTGCTGGTAAAAACTCCTAAGGGGAAGTAATTTCTAGCAGGATGTAGCGCGAGGTGTAACTACTAGTCTTTTAACCGGAATATGACAACACTTGACCTCGGCTGATTCAAATTAAGGAGTTGTTATTATGGGTCCATTTGAAATGATTGAAAAACATGGCGAACATGATCAAGTTGTTATCTGCCATGATAAGTCGGTGGGCCTAAAAGCCATTATTGCAATTCATAACACGTCACTGGGACCCGCTTTAGGTGGAACGCGCATGTGGAATTATAAAAATGAAGAAGACGCCATGACGGACGTTCTTCGTTTATCAAAAGGTATGACTTATAAAGCTTCGGCCGCGGGACTTAATTTGGGTGGTGGCAAAGCGGTCATCATCGGAGATCCGAAAACTCAAAAAAGTGAAGGTTTGTTTCGGGCATTTGGTCAGTATATTAATTCTTTAAATGGAAAGTACATTACGGCGGAAGATGTCGGTACCAACGAACGTGATATGGAACATATCTACATGGAAACGCCATGGGTTACCGGCATTCCAAAAGCATTTGGTGGTTCAGGTGACCCATCACCTTACACGGCCCACGGAGTTTTAATGGGAATTAAAGCCGCTGCGCAAGAAAAGTTAGGCACCGACACGTTAAAGGGAATGCGAATCGCGGTGCAAGGTTTAGGTAACGTTGGATCTAATTTAGTAAAGTATTTAATCGAAGAAGGTTGTAAGGTCATTGTTTCAGATATTGATCAGGCCCGAGTTAAACTTTTGCATGATTCTTACAATGTTGAAGTGGTTAGTCCCGACCAAATTTTGGGAGTTGAATGTGAAATCCAGGCGCCTTGCGCAATGGGCGCCATCGTGAACGACCAAACAATTATGAAGTTTAAATGTAAAGCCATTGCGGGCGGAGCCAATAATCAATTGGCCGAAGCCCGTCACGGTGATCAATTACGCGAGCTTGGCATCTTATACGCGCCCGATTACGTAGTTAATGCCGGGGGCTTAATGAATGTGTTCGTTGAACTTGAAGGTTATTCTCCCGATCGCGCTTTCGAAAAAACCAGAAAAGTTTTTGATAACGTAAAACGAGTTTTTGAAATTGCCAAGCGTGATAATATTGGTACGCACGTGGCGGCGGATCGGTTAGCCGAAGAAAGAATTAAGACCATCGGCTTGCTGAAGCAAAAACATCCTGGTAAAACGAGCCGCTCATTTACGACTTTAAAAGAAGTATTTAACCGTTAAAAAAAATTACTATAGAAAGAAACAGCATGAGCATAATGACAGTTATTGAAAAGCAGTGGAAATTAGTTTTGGGTTTATTTATCGCGATCATCGTGATTGGCGGCGGTCTTTCTTTTATAAATATCCAAAAAGAAAATAGAGAACAAATCGCGCAAGCCTCTTACTTTATGGCGGAGAAAAAGTTCTTAGAATTAAAAAATCGTAAAAATCCGCCAGCCCCAGCGGATCCAAAAGCTAAAGCCGCCCCTCCGGTTACCGAAGCCACGCCCGCCGAGTATGCCGCCATAAAACCTGATTTTGAAAAATTAATTGCCGATTACCCGCATTCGAAAGCTGCGCAAATGTCATCGATGTATCTAGCGGATATTTTAGTATCAGAAAAAAATTTAGATCAGGCGCTAGCCACTTTAAAAAAAGTTGAATCAAAAGATCAGGGTTTGCTTAATACTTTAGTGCAACAACAAATTGGCCAGCTAGAGGCCGATAAAGATCAATGCGCTGAAGCCGTTAAAACTTGGCAAAAAATTATTGATCGTAAAGAGGCTAGTTTTCTACATAACGACCTTAAAATTCAGCAGGCCCTTTGCTATAAGAAATTAAATGAAAATCAAAAAGCAGAAGAAATTCTAACAAATTTAGCCAATCAAAAAACAGAAACATCGCTTGAAGCATCTGCGACTTCAAAAGAAGCCAGTAAATATTTACGATTGCTACAATTCAAGAAAGCCAGCGGGACTTAAACGATGTTAACTCAAAAAATTCTGACTTTAATAATAACGGCCAGTTTTTTGAGTGGATGTTCAATGGCGGCGCTTAACAAAAAAGACCGGCCACAACGACTGGTGATTACTCCATTTTGGGTTCGCGATACGTTGGCGAAGCCGAATGTAGGTTTTCGTAAAGTAAACCGCATGTCGCCCGTTATTTATAAAGACCGAGTCATCGTCGGTAATGCCCTAGATGGCCTTGTGGCGTACGATATTCAATCTAAAAATCAAGTTTGGCGTATAGATATTCCATTTGGAATTGAAGCCAGTGCGACCGGCGTGAAAGACCGACTTTTTGTCGGTAGTAATAATGGAAAAATGTATTCGGTAGATCTAGCGAAGGGTCAAACGGTATGGACCTTCGATACCAAATCTGAAATTGTCGCCGAGCCCCTACTGCAAGACGGAATTCTTTATTTTATTAGCGGCAGCCAATCTGTTTTCGCTTTAGATGCCTTAAGTGGCAAACAAGTTTGGATGTACAATCGTCAAGATACCGCTAATCTTATGACCGTGCGCGGAGGTTCGCGCCCCGCCTACGCGAATGGTATTATTTATTTAGGATTCAGTGATGGTTCAGTCGTTTCATTAAATGCCAAGACGGGGACTCCCCAATGGGAAATGACGTTGAATCGAAACACCCGTTTTAAAGATATCGATGCCAGCCCCGTCATTGACGGCGATTATGTTTATATCAATAGTTACGATGATAAGCTTTATTGTTTGTCGAAAGATAAAGGGGAAATCATTTGGAAGGCACCCTGGGGCGGTTTCAGTACGCCCGTCATTATGGGAGATAAAATTGTGACCACCTCTTCATTGGGGGACCTTGTTGTTCTTTTTAAGCGTAACGGTACGGTCGCATGGAAAACAAAAACTCAAGAGGGCCTCTTCGTGGACCCCGTTCTGCTTAAGGGTCTAGTCGTGGCCGGTGAATCTCAAGGAAAGCTGATGTTTTTTGATAGCTTAACGGGCGAAGTAAAAGGTTCATTTGAACCGGGTCGCGGTGTTTTTTCAAAACCAACGGTCTCGGCCGATCGCTCGACGCTTTATTTTATCTCGGGCGAAGGAAATGTTTATGGTTTGCAAGCTCAGTTTGATTCGAAGTCTTCAGTCTATTATTTAAGATAAGGGGATTTATGAAACTAAATGTAAACGTCTTATTTATTTCGTTGGCTATCCTAATTGGTGGCTGCTCTGATAAACCGTGTAAAATTGAAGACCGAACGTGGAGTACTGCCGTGGTACAAGGAAAACCAATTTCAAACGAAAAAGATTTATCGCCGCGGATTTTCGTCTACAAACCAGATGGAACCCTGCAATGCGGTCAAGGGCAACGTATTGACTTAAGCACCATGAAAAAAGAACTTGTCGGCATCGAAGTTTTTTCGGCGCAAAATAAAAATGACGGGCTTATGCGGATTCAACTGTGCGGACACCCGACCGGCGACAATAATGTTTTTGAAATTGCGGCCAAAGATTTAGAGCCCGCCCTTAAACTAGGCTTCAAGAAATGGATTCGCGACTGAGTGAACTGAAAGACTCAGAACACTTCACCAGTTTCGATGCGAATTATCCTTCAAAATTAAATTCTTGGATTGTTTTTTTTATTTATCTAATCGCAGGTTTAGCGATTTATTATAGTTCGTTACATTATGGTTTTATTCTAGATGATGAATCACAAATCGTAAATAATCGAATGATTCATCAGCTATCTAATTGGTGGCAAACATTCGCGGCCTCGACCATGGCCGATGGGTCAACCGGGGAGTCGGTCAATGGGATTTACTACAAGCCCATAATGATGATGACTTACAGCTTGCTATGGAACTTGGGCCAGCAGCAAGCTTTTCTGTTTCATCTGTTTCAGCTAGTTTTACATTCCATAAATGCTTTTTTAATATTTTCTTTTTTTGACCAGTTTTTAGCTAGAAAGAATTCTTTATTCTGTTTCTGCGTTGGGTTTTTATTTTTATGCCATCCCGTTAACGCCGAGGCCGTGCTTTTTATCGCCGATATGCAAGAGCCGCTTTATACTTTTTTTGGCTTAAGTTCGCTTTTAATTTTACTGCGAGCACAAAATTTAAAAATGATCTTTGGCGCCGCCTTACTTATCTTTGCCGGCTTGCTCAGTAAAGAAAGCGGCCTTCTTTATTTACTAATGGGGCTGACTTACTGCGCTTTATTTAACCGGCCGAAATTAAAATACTTTGCGAGCTTTTGCTTTATAATCATTAGCGCGTACTTAGGGTTACGCTTGGGGCTGGCCCACTTAAGCTCTATCACGCCGCATGAAATGCAAATCGCACGCGCCGATTTATTAACGCGGCTTATGACCATTCCAAAAGTTTTAATGCACTACATATCTTTGTTCTTTTACCCTGACGAAATTTCGCTCACGCAAGATTGGGTTATTTCATACTTTAGTATTGAAGATTTTTGGTGGCCGCTATTTGGAGTTTTAATGGTTACGGGCTTAAGCATTTGGTATTTCGTAAAAAGAAAATCACGTTATTTTTTATTTTTCACGTTGTGGTTTTTTTACGGTTGGGGTCTTCATAGCCAGTTGATTCCATTAGATGGAACCGTCTCCGACCGCTGGTTTTATTTTACGATGATCGGATTACTGGGAATGATTTCGGTTTTCATCATGCGTGAATTTAAATTCGGCGCGCAGCGGGCGACGCTCGCGGTTTTTATAGTGATATCTCTGGCGTTATCGGTACGAACTTACACCCGGACCTTAGATTGGCAAAATGCGTTAACGCTTTATTACCATGATGTTCAAGTTGATCCAGATTCTTTTTATTTAAACAATAATTTGGGCTTAGCAATTTTTGCTCAAGGTGATTATGAAAAGGCAATTCCGTACTTTAAAAAGACCATCGCGGTTTCAAAAACCAATTCATATGCTTGGCATACCGGTTGGACAAATTTAGGGGCTTCATACTTATTCATGGGTCAATTAGGCTTAGCCGAACCTGCACTTAAGCAAGCCCTTGGCGGCGGCGATGTAAAGCCTTTCCGGGCTTTAGCGGCGGTGTTATTGGATCTTAAAAAAATAGACGAATTTAAAGTGTTTATTGAGCAAGCTTTGGCTAGGTTTCCGAACGATCCGGTGCTTTTAAAGCTTCAGAGCAAACTAGCATTGCCCCCGTCGTAACATAATATAACTTATCAGAGAATGTGCTTTTGGTGATGTACCGCCACTTTAACTTATACGATCGTAATTAAATCATCAAAGTACAAGTAACCTTGTCCAGTTTGGCTGCCTTATTTTATTTGATGAAGCCAACCAAGTTTATCTTCGCGGTGGCCGTACTGAATTCCCGTTAGTTCATCGTAAATTTTTTGTGAGAGGGGGCCCATCATTTTCGTGGGGCTTAGATTCACTTTCCAGTTGTCAGATCCTAATTCACCGATGGGGCTAATAACAGCCGCGGTCCCCGTTCCGAAGGCTTCTTTTAATTTTCCGTTTTTTGAAGCTTCTAACACTTCAGCCAATTTTAATTTTCGTTCGCGAATGGGTAGATTCCAAGATTTTAACAATTGAATCACGCTATCACGTACGCCGCCGCCTAAAATGGTGCCGCCTAATTCGGGGGTAACGATTTCATTTTCAAAGACGAAAAATACGTTCATCGTTCCGACCTCTTCGACGTGCTCACGGGCCGTATCAAGCCATAGAACTTGTGCGTAACCTTTTTTCTTTGCTTCGAGTGCGGCCTTCAAACTCCCCGCGTAATTGGCCGCGGCTTTAGTATTGCCTAATCCGCCGGGCGCTGCGCGTAGATACTTGGTTTCAACCCAGATATTAATGGGCGCACTGCCTTCGGCATAATAAGAAGATACGGGCGAAAGGATAACGAAGAATAAAGTTTCGTTTGAAGGGCGTACGCCTAAAAAAGCTTCGGTGCCAATCAACGTGGGCCGAATATAGAGCGAGCCCGGTTGTTTCGGAATCCAGTCTAAATCCATTTTTACTAATTCTTTTATTCCATTTAAAAATAATTCTTTTGGCGGAGCATCCATGCAGAGGCGCTCAGCCCCGTTCACCATACGCTGCCAGTTGTATTCGGGGCGAAATAAAACGACGTTTCCATTTTCTTGTCTAAAAGCTTTCATGCCTTCGAAGAGCGCTTGGCCATAATGCAAAACACTGGCTCCCGGATCAATTTCAAAACTTTTATAAGGCGAAACGCTGGCAGAGTGCCAACCC
>JACMNA010000159.1 GCA_014378765.1 Bdellovibrio sp.
TAATTAAGTCAAATTTAGGCGTGCTTTGTTTTCTCATTTTATCAGTCGATTAAGCAGTTGCCGTGCCGACTGATTTTAATACCAACTACTCGTTAAACTAAGCAATCGCTTAAGCCGTTATTAGCTAAGCCATAGTTATCTAACTACGGCTTAGCGTAAGTTCTTCCACACTAGCGGTTCACTTAAAAAACCTTCATGACCACTGCTTTCAAAATTTTTATAGTGAATAACATCGCCTAAGTACCGAATTTCTTCTACGAAAGTTTCAAACGGAACGAATACATCAAAGCGGCCGGAGTAAAGAAAAAAGGGCACGCCGGAGGCAACCAGATCTTTTTTTAGTTCAAACAAAGTTAAGGGATCATGGGCGCCAATCTGAGTGAATAATGGGTCCCAGGCGGCGTCTTTAAAGGCCGAAAGAACGCGGCACTCATTGATTAACCATTCATTCGTTTTTTCGCCGTCAGCCGCCAGTTGCGCTTCAACATCGGGGCAATAATTAATTTGTGGTTTGTCACCGCTCATATCCATCCAGCCAATGACGGTGCCAGGCCCGTACTGATTACCGAAAACTCCGAGTACGTAGTTTTGCACAAAATTTTTGTACGCCTCTTCATTTAATTTTTCACCGTTGGCCAGCAGCGCAATTACTTGGTGCATACTTGGCCAAGACGAAGAAAAGCCCAAAAAAATTGTCAAAGCATCAACGGTGGCATTTCCACATATTTCGGTGGTGCCAGCCGCATAGCACATATTAGGCTTAACCAATGAACGAATCTTTTGAATTTTTAAGTCATCCCCCGGATATTTTTTAAGATAGTCTTGAACCACGCGTTTTTGCGATAACATACGCAGTTTTATCCACTGCACTTCATTGGTCATAACGGAAAATCCGTGCGCATGAGCTGAAGTGACAGATTGCGGAGCCACGGTTACGTATCGGTGAACAATTAAGCCACCGTAGCTTTGTCCGAAAATTTTCCACTTGCTGCTGGCGCCGAGTATTTGCTGTCGCAAGTACTCGGAGTCTTTTACGATAGAACGTGAACCGTAATTTTTAAGTCGTTGAATTGTTTCGATCGAGGGTTGATCGGGAAATGGCGAAGAACAACCCGTGCCACGTTGATCAATGTAAATAAAGTTAAGCCCTTCGCTATCAGGAGTTTGGGCTATATTCGAAAAACTTCCGTGTGAATCTGAAGCGGGGCCGCCATTATAAAATATAACCGGATTTTTCGCGTCTTTAATTTGACCGTAATAAAAAACTTTAATTTGCCGAGCCGAGGGCTGGTTCCAATCTTCAGGAACATTCACGTAACCCCAAGAATAGTCAGTTGGTAATTCTGCAATAAAGTCTTTACACGTGTTGCCTTCGGCAATTTTTGACTCAAGATGAATGACTCCCACGTTCAAATCATTCATCAGCGTCTGGCGCTGTCCTAGCGTTAGTTTATCAACGGTTTGCTGCGGCACCGAAACGCGTGATTGTGAGCACGCCGATAGAACAAGTAAAGCCACTGATAACAACGTCTTTAATTGAAGTCGTAACATAAATTCCCCCTCGCCATCGCAGTTGCTACAGCCTACTGCCCATGTAACTTAACCGTTAGAAAATGTTATGCAAGTAAAACCACTGAGACAGTCTTTTTAGGCTGTCTAGCTTTTGATCGACCCTGTAGAAAGGTAATGAATTATTTAGCCATTATATCGCGGCAAAGAATGACGTTACTTTGTACCAGCGCAAGGTCTCGGCAAACATTTTTATTTAAATTGTCTAGGCGCAGCTGTCGCGATTGAATGAGCATAGACAGTTTAAAAAATAACGGCGTTAAATTTTTGTCGACTTGCTGTTGGATAAAGTTAGGCTTTTTTTTGTTGCCGCCCGAATAGCCTTTTTGACACATTTCGCTCACGTAAGCTTCTTCGGTCGTTACTGGATTCATTAATTGCGTCATAAGACCTGTCAACAGCCCCGTACGGTCTTCACCTAGCGTACAGTGAAATAATATTTTTTCGTTTGGACTTTGCAAAACGTTGGCTAAAACTTGTAAAGCGCTAATCACTTGCTCACAAGCCATTTTTTCGGGCGGGGCATCCTGCCATTGCATGGGTATATGATAAATCTTAAGTGGATCAAATCCGGCCTGGCGAAGTTGATTGATCTCTTCTTGAACTTCATTCTGAGTTTCGTTTTTAAAAATAAGAACTGAGGTAATTCCCTGAAAAGGCAGCTGAGAAACTTCGGCTGTCGTAGGTTGGCGTCCGCGAAAGAGTTGATTAGTGCCGCGTAGGGGCTCTAAAAATACGCCGCCATAAGAGTTTGCGCTAGCAATGGTAAGGACTAAAATAAATAATAGTTGAATGACTTTCATACTGATTATGCTACTAACTTCGTTCAGAATAGGTTATCTCAAATCGCATAACTTATTATTCACGTATTGCATGATTACACCTTCATTAAAATCCTAAGTTAGTACAAAATATTTAGTCGCACCAGGAAATTTGTGTTTTAAATCGCGAATTAAATAAAAAAATTCAGCAATGATCAGCCTAGACCGATTCAATAAACTTCGGGGTGATTAAGAAACTTAATCAAAAATATGCAATTGCGTTCTTAGGTTTATGTCAGCTTAGTATTTTTAGTTTTCAGAATTGCTGAAAACCTTTAACGGCTCGCACAAACGATTCTTCAAATCTTACTTCAATAGGCTTGTCTAATGATTCGAAATCAGTCAGCAATGGCAAAAAATTGTACTTTCTTCTTCCGCAATGATAAGTGTTGGCAGCTGAAAGCTTTACAAGTTAACAAGAAATGATACCCAAATTGGGTGTTTCAATCTATAGATTCTGCTATTCAATGGGGGAATTTATGAAACTTAGTTTTATCAATCTTAAAAAAACCACACTTCACTTTACCATTGTTTTTTTAGCCGCTGCCACATCGCACGCATTAGCCTGGAAAGGTATTTTCATTGCTGGCGACGACTCAATTGAAAATTTCGATAACGGCCGTGAAGATGTAACAACTCAGTTTGCCAAAATGGGTCAATTACAATCGGTTCAACTTTCTTCTTCAGACAAATTCATTTCTGAACAAAAACATGTATTCCCGGCGACATCACAATATGTGCTGGCGGCTTTTGATCAAATGTCTAAAAAAGCGGGCGATGCCTGTTTAATTCATATGACGTCACACGGGACGCACGGCCAAGGCATTTATTTATCAAAAGCGGGTATACTGCCGCCGAAGACCTTTGAACAATTATTAACTAAAGCCTGCGGTAATTTACCAACGGTTGTTTTAATCTCTGCATGTTACTCAGGCCAATTTATTACTGAGTCGATTAAAGGCCCGAACCGAATTATTTTAACGGCGGCACGTGCGGATCGCCCATCATTTGGTTGCTCGGCTGACACGCGCTACACTTATTGGGACGAGTGTCTATTAGAAGAACTTCCGGTTTCAAAAAAGTGGACCGACCTTTATCAAAATGTAAGCAAATGTATCTCTAAAAAAGAAACGGCCTTAGGTGCAAAACCTTCTGAGCCACAAGCGTTTTTTGGGGCTAACACAAAGAACTGGGAAATTTTAAAGTAACATGCCATCGTTCGACGTCGTTTCAGAAATGAATATGCAAGAAGTTGATAACGCCATTAATCAGGCCCGCAAGGAAATTGAGGGCCGTTATGATTTCAAGGGCAGCAAAGCTGAAATGAACTGGGATAAAAAAGAAGTCATCTTACTGGCCGAAGATGATTATAAATTGACCGCGATGGTTGATATTTTGCGTACTAAAATGGGAAAACGCGGCGTCGACCTTCGATTTTTAAAACTATCAACCGTCGAACTTGCCGGTGGTCGTTTCTTACGTCAAAAAATTACGTTCTCGCAAGGTATTGAAAAAGAGAAAGCCAAAGAGATCATAAAATACGTAAAAGACTCGAAGGCGAAAGTTCAGGCCCAAATTATGGACGACAAATTACGGGTCACTTCAAAAAGTATCGATGAACTGCAGGCGACGATGCAAAATTTAAAATCACAAAATTTTGAAATTGCGCTGCAGTTTGATAACATGCGACCTTAAAATACATCAAGAATCTGTCTTAAGAATGACCCGTTGATCACTTCATTTTGCCAGCTAATGGACCGGCCTATAAATGAAGC
Organism: Bdellovibrio sp.; assembly: GCA_014378765.1. Classification (GTDB taxonomy): domain Bacteria; phylum Bdellovibrionota; class Bdellovibrionia; order Bdellovibrionales; family Bdellovibrionaceae; genus Pseudobdellovibrio. The sequence goes on from JACMNA010000159.1 coordinate 4,166, forward strand.
CGCGCCGAGGTTTTAGCGGTAATTAATAAAACTCAAGGCAATAATTTATCGATAGAACAGGTAGCTGATTTTACCACCTGTGGACTTAATGCTGAAGAGGCAACGTTTTTATAAAAAGCTGCGACGGCTAGTGAATCGGCAATGAAATCAGCCATTAGTACTATCGAAACAAGAATCGCCGCAGCCCAAAAACTTGGTTCCACTCAGGCGGAATTCTCCGCATTTAAATTGCAAGAATTAAAATTTAAATTGATCGAAGACTTTTATTCAAAAATTTCAGAATAATTATAAAGGATTCGACCGTGACGCATTCTTCGACAACGATGATGCGGGCGTGCAGCAATTAGAAAAGGCTGAGCAAAAATTAGAATTACTTCGCAAAAAGAAAAACAGCCGCTGGCCAGGTCTTTAATTAATAGACTTGTCTACCTGCGTGCTCAAACCCACATATTCTTTTTACAAATTAAAAACAATGCCTTGCGTTACTTTGCGTATACCGTTAAATAGGCAACGATCTTTGAACTTTTAGCGCGAGGACTTGCATGAACGGACTCTACTTACGCCCCTTTAATCTGGTGAGCCGCTGGCTTGTCGTTATTACATTATTAACAATTTCAGTAACTTCTCAAGCCGACTTAAAAACTAACTTTGCACTTATAAATAAGACCTATAAAGGACCCTTTGGCATGAACGTCTTACAGGGCCCGACGGCGCGAATTGAAATAAAAGCTGGTGGTACGCCGGGGCATACGCAATTTCAAGCGGCGTATCGTAACCAAGCGGCGCAAGCGCTAGCGCTAGAAGAAAATTTTTGGACGGGCAATTTATTTACCACTAATTATTACGAGTTAATGGGCGAGTATGTTTATGGGGATGCAAACAGTAATCACGAGCTTGATCACAGTCGTTTAGTCGCTGCAGGTCCGAAAGCGATGCCAAAAGCCGCTTCGATGATGCGTCACTGGGCCCTAGAAAAACACTACGTTAGTTATTTTCCGCGAACTAAATTAGCTGAATCTTATTTAGTGCGTGGAATTAGCGACATGGCCAACGAACGAGAGTATGCGAATTATTTTTTCGGATTTTACCTAACGGCCATGACCGAAGAGCTTCAATATCTGCCCGCATTCTTAGTGATCAATAAAAGCCCGATGATTCAAACAGCTTCGCTAGACAAGGCCCGCGAACTGGTAGCCGTGGCCTACGATTCGTATTTAGAATCGCAATCGGTTAGTGAAGCTACTCTTAAGGATATGTATCGGTTAAGAAATGCTATTCATAATCAGATGGGTCCAGAAGTAGTTGGATTAATCGAAAATTTTCTAAATACCTATCCGGAATTAAAAAATGACCAATATTTTACTAATATTCAAAGTATTTTAGTGGAGTACTTCCGTATCGACTTTTCAAAAATTTCGGCTCAGGCGAAAAAATTAGGCTTATCTGACTTACTAGCGGTGATTCTAAAAGCATCGAAGAAGTCGACCGACGTCGATACTTTAGCAGAGCTTGCGCGCGTTTCGGCCGTAACCAGAATTGAAATCACAAGCAAATTGAGTTTTGAAAAACGCGGACAAGGTCTTGCGCTGTTGGCTGAAATTTCAAAAGTGTTAAACAAAGAGTTAAGCGCACTTTCTAAGTTGAGCGTAAAATCTCCGACCGTAGCTAAGGCCATAATTGACTTGGTTTTTCTGGAAGGCTTTTTATTAAAAGACAATTGGGAATATTTTAGCGGTGAAACTAAGACATCTTCTAATTTAGCGAGTCTATTAAAAGATGTTCTTGAAGCGGCGACAGACTCATTGGCGACGGCCTTCAAACCCTCTTTCAGTCAGTGGTTGATAATCGAACCTAAGATGCAGGGATTTATGGACAACACTATTAAATCGTCTTCACTAGGTACCGTAGCCGTAACAATTGAAAAATTAAAGTAATTAAGAAAAAGGACAAAAGATGAGAAATCAGAAAAAAAATAGAATCGTGAATATGTTAAAAATTATTTTCGCTGTCACATTTTTAAATTTCTTGCCCTCATTCGCGCAAGCAGACGCGCGCGTCATGAATGCGGGTGAAGCAAAAGGTCAGTTGGTATTTTTGACTTCAACCGACATTGAGACACGCTCGCCAAAGTTTTTAGGTTTAACTCCATTATCGATACCTGTTTTTGAACAATTGCCGGTTGAGTTAGCGGTGGTCGCGGGAGCCATCACGATGCAGCAACAGAATCTGCTTTCCCATGTGCAATTAAAATCGCGGGCGCGCAAGACTCCCAATTTAGATATCTCAGAATTAGCGGGTGGCATGTCTAGCGATTTACTCAAAACTTTTAAAGATGGTGACTGGATTCATATGCTTTTAGAAAAAGACGGTCGCATTGTCTTAGAGGCATCGAATGAAGCCGACGCCGTTGCCTTCGCTAAAACAAAACGCATGGAGCCCATTAAACTACAGGCTGATTTTACGGATAAAAGAATATTTAATACTAGTGAAAATGGCTGGCAAGACTTTGTAAAGATTGGTTCTAAAGGGGCCAATTACGCGGAACTTTTTAAAGTTCTTAATACGGCAGACCGCGTTGTTGTACGACCTGGGTTTGCGGTGCCTTTTTATTACTATCAAGAATTTATCGAGATGAATCCAGATATTAAAACTGCGATCCATAAAGTACTTATTGATCCCTTAATGAAAAAAGTTTCAAAAGTTGAGTACCGCGAGCAAAAGTTAAAAGCGCTTCGCGATATGATTCAGAGTGATCAAAGTAAGATTAACCCGGTATTGGTAGATGAATTGATTAGACGGATGGATCTTGAAAAAGATAGCGATGGCTTACCAAGAAAGTTTAAATTACGAAGCTCAACGAACGCCGAAGATTTGCCAAATTTCAATGGAGCCGGATTGTATAGTTCCCTGACTTACAAGCCCTACAAAAAGGATAAAGAAATCTCGCGGGAGGCAAAACTAGTGGCCGTGAAAAAGGCGATGCGGTTAGTTTGGTCTTCAATTTGGAATTATAAAGCTTTCGAAGAGCGAAGCTATTTTGAAATACCGCATGAAGAAGTTGCGATGGGAATTCAAATTAAACCGTCATTCAGCAATGAAGAAGTTGATGGCGTGTTAGTGACTAAGAATATCGCAAAAGATCCGAAGCTCAAAGGCCCTGGCGTTTATTTCGAAGCCCAACGTGGAGATGAGTATGGTGTGGCGAATCCAAAATCAGGAGACCGTCCGGAAAGGATACTCGTACTTTACGACGAAGCGAATCCGTTGGACCAAACGGCTTATCGTATCCATGTACTCTCTAAATCAAACATTGCTGATGATAAAAAAACGGTTTTAGCGAATGATAATCCAAGTCCAATCATGTCAGATGCGGAAATCAAAGACCTTATTGCTTTGGCGCTCAAAGCTCACATTCAATTTAAGCCAACAGTTGGTGAAAACGCAGCCGATTTTGCGCTTGATTTAGAATTTAAAGTTGACACCAAAGACACCGGAAACCGTCGCATTTACTATGAGCAGGCCCGACCTTACATCGAGTAAGTTGGTTTAGATGATAGATTAGCTTGTGTAACTTGACTTATGAATAGTCTCTACTAGTCTTAAATTATCGATGAAAACATCAACGCGTGTGAATCAAATTTTTGCGAATCAACTTTGGAATGTATTGCCGTCAGTATTGCAAAAAATAGTTTCACAGGCGATCTCGACCATATATCATTGGAAAATTTCTAGGTATTTTATCGATCCATTTTGCCGAAGATACCTTTTAACGGCTGAGCATCTTCAAAAATATAAACCAAGTAGTCATGAGCAAAATTATTCTTCCTTTCAAGACTTTTTTACGCGAAGTTTAAAAATTCCGATGCATATTAAAACTGACGCCGTCGTTTCACCCTGCCAAGGATATGTTTGCGAAAATGGATTAATAGCTGATCTTTCGACGGTCTTGGTGAAAGGTAATACCTATTCGGTCCAGACTATTTTTGATGACCGAAATTCGAAAATTGCGCCGGCTTACAATTTTATAAATATATTTTTACATAATCATAATTACCATCGTTTTCATTCGCCGATAAGTGGGACTATTTTAAATATTCGCCATGTGCCAGGGCAACTTAATTTCCTACGACCTTGGCTTTACAAAATTAGCAACGTTTCTAGTCCATCATTTGTGAACGAACGATGTATAATTGAAATTGAAGATCAGCAACAACGGTCGTGGTTTCTTTCTTTCGTCGCCGGAATGGGGGTGGGCCTAATTAAACTTACGGATGGTCTGAATATTGGTGCAAAACTTGCGGCGGGTGATGAAATCGGTTGTTTTTTACTTGGTTCGACTTGTTGTATTGCGGCGCCGATTCAACTTAAGAAATTTTCTTATATGCAAAAAATCGAATTAGGAGAAGATCTTTGAGTATTGTAATTCAAGATCTTTTTTTTCAGTACGCGGAACGCCCTTTATTTAATAATTTAAGCTCTATTATTCCCGAGGGCGGTCTCTGTTTGATTCAGGGGCCAAGCGGATGTGGCAAAAGTACTTTATTAAAGTTGATTGCCGGCTTGATCAAGCCCCTATCGGGTCAAATTACAATCGGAAATAATTCCGAAAAAAAAAGTGTTGGGTATTTACATCAAGATCTAAATTTGATTGAACACTGGTCTATCAAAGAAAATTTAAGTTTGGCCGATTGCCAGGTCACGATTCAAGACAAGTGGCTTCGTAATTTTAACTTATCAATGAATTCAAATACGTTGGTATCTGCATTAAGTGGAGGCGAAAAGCAGCGAATTGGATTAATTCGAACCATGTTGTTAAAGGCTAACATAATTTTGTTAGATGAGCCAACGGCACATTTGGACGATTTGCACACTGATATTGTGCTAAATTCATTAAAAGAAGTTTTTGTTCACCAGACAGTACTTATCGTTAGTCATGATCAGCGTGTTCAAAAATATGCAGATCATACGATAAATTGGCAAAAGGAAATTATTCATGCCGATTAAAATATTTTTGATAGATTTTCGGCGAACGTGGTTCACTTGCATTTCGTTAATTTTACTATGTTTTATCTCTGGCGCGGTGTTTCTGACCGCGCTTGATTTAACTGAGTATTTATCATCACTCTTTCAAGACGTTAATCTTGGCGTCGATATGGTCATATTACCTAAAACCATCACGCCCGAATCAATGCAAAAAAGTTTGTTAAATGGTCAGCCTGAGGCGTTGTTGCCCTTAGCACTTTTTCAGACTCTCCAAAAGCAGGCGAGTCATGAAAATGCCGAGCGAACATCGAATTCTGCGCCAATTGGGCTACTAGGTTTTATTCCATTTCGGAATGATGACGGAGTTGCCTCAGTGGCAACGATTGGCGATAGAGGCCTGATTACGAATTTAGAAAAAACTAGTTGGTCAGTCTATCCGTTTAAAGAATTGAGTGAAATTCAGAATAGACTGATTCCAAAAGAAATTTATGAAACCGAAGAGTGGAAAGATAAGACGATATTTGGAATTTTAGTTAACGCTACAGAAGATACTTTATCACGGATTAAACAAATGGTGGATCGAAGAACCATTGCGCAAGCCTACATACTCAAGCCCGGTCATTCTGATAATCAGCTAAAATTAGATAAATTAAAAAGCGGACTGATGTTTTTAGGGGCCATAATAGTATTTTCTATTTTGCTTGGCGTAATTGTCTCTTTCCAAAAATTGAATAAACAACGATTTTTAATTTTTCGAAGCTTAAACGAACTTGGTAGGCCGAAATTTATACAAACTCAAATATTGACGCTGCAAATTGTATTATTGGTTTTCTTGCCCTTACTGTTGGGGATGTTAGGTGCGTACTTAGTATTTCCTTTTTTGCAAACTCTCATCTAATTTTACAATCGAAAAACTTGCTACTAGGATGCAGAACGTATACGCTTAGCGGTATATGAAAAAAATATCGTTGGTCTGTATTTATTTTTTTATGAGTCAGTCTCTATTAGCCATGCCGTCGCAGATTTTATTAATGCGACACGCAGAAAAGCCCGACAGTGGTAATGAATTGTCGGAGCAGGGGTGGCAGCGGGCGCGTTTATTGCCAAATTTATTCACGTCACGTCAGGAATTTAAAAACTTTGGTCTGCCGATGGCACTTTATGCGATGTCTCCTAAAAAAGACGATGGTTCAATTCGATCTATTCAAACTTTAAAATATGTTTCCGAGCAATTTTCTATTCCGATCGAAAAGCAATTTAATCGCGGCCAGATCAAAGAACTTGTGGCAAAAATTAAGAATGAAAAAAAATTCAACGGTAAAATGGTAGTTATTTGCTGGGAACATA
>JACMNA010000160.1 GCA_014378765.1 Bdellovibrio sp.
CGTAAGCTAAACTTCCGCTGGCGATGTAGCCTGAAGTTTCACGCTTTTGCCCCAAAGGCGTTGAATCGGTATTACCGTATGGAATCGAAGCACCTAGAAATACTTCGAATTGCTCCAAACGCGGCGCAAACATATCATTGGTTTGAAGTGAGGTTTTTGGGGTTTTAAAGGGATTCTTTATTTCGAAAGCAAAAGAAGCCGAAGCTCCTAAACAAATTAATAAAATCGCGACAGTCAATTTCATGAGCCCTACCTTCGTTTGAAACTTCATTCTCATCTATGCCTACCCGCGGTGGCAATGCCCACTTATGACCTACGTCTTGCGTCACGCCGAAACGCCCTTCGAACCAAGGGGAACGGCCTTGAAACTTTTATTAATTTTGAACTGAGCCTGCATTTTGAAAGTAGATTTAAGAATGAGAAACAGTTCATTTAAAAAAACTACGAAGTATTACCACCTTAACTTTGATTTTCAAACCCACCCCCTATTTCGTCAGCTTGATTGGATTTACGTGCAAAAGAAATTTCAAAACGTCATCAGTTCATTTCCGGTACAAGTTCATTCACTTATAATGATGGATACGCACATTCATATTCTAATTAGTTCCGAAGAAAAAAACGAAAACTTTTTTTGTGAACGCTTTAAATCTGAAATGAAATCGCCTGGCAAAAATGAATGCTTTTGTGAGCCAATTACTGACTACTCGCAGTTTTTAAACACATACAAATATTTATACCGAAACTCGGTTGAGGCGGGCTTAAGCCAAACCGTAGAAGACTACCCTTATTCTTCATTACGAATTATTCTAGGCCGTAGCGTGGGCTACGTTCAAATTGATGATCCGATTGGACTTATTCAAAATCCGATTCAAACTTTAAATTGGTTAAATTCTGATTGCGACTTTAAAATTTCTCAGCTGAGCTTCTTGCGCCAAGATAATTCATTATCGATGTAATCTAACAAATTATTTTTTTGTGCGATGGTTTCTTGCTCGGTCCAATTGAGTTCAGATTGAAACACTTCGGCAATTTCTTCTAGTGAACTTAGGCCGTGGTCACGCTCGGCTAGCATCAAAGGTACACGGCGACTGTAAAAATCGACAAGATTAAGACACATCGTCGTGTAAATCGCCTGATAGGCTTCAATTTGCCAGTAGCTTTGTGCCTCACCGAACTTTTCTAACATTTCGTAAGCCTCTAAACCATATCGCTCGGCCAATTTTTGTTCGGTCTCATTTTCAACTTTTGATAAAGCCTGATGATAGTTTTCAACCGAGGTGTAGTCATTCAGTGGTGAATTGGTTTGGCAATTTTTGATGGAAAGCTTCTTTTCAATCGTCCATGATTTCATCACTTGCGTCATAATTTGTTCAGAAATCAATCGATACGTTGTGTATTTTCCACCGGCGACAAAAGTGAAACCGCGTGAGTCAGGTAAAATAACGTGTTCGCGGCTGGTTTTAGATTCGTTGGCGGAATCATCTTTCACGAGCGGCCTTACTCCTACGTACGTAGAAATAATGTCTTGCTCGGTCAGTTTCGCTCCGGGAAAGTACTCGTTAGCAATTTTAAGTAAATAAGTAACATCTGCTAACGTTACTTTGGCTAAATCAGGCGAGCCTGTAAAATCGGTATCGGTGGTACCAATAATAATCATCTCGTGTCGAGGTATGGCAAAAACGATTCGTGAACTTTTTTGCGCGGCCATGACGACAGCGCTGGTTAATGGCAACCGGTCTTTATGTAAAGTTAAGTGAATACCTTTGGTTGGACGAAGAAGGCTTTTCCAATCATCGACAAGCTTTGGGCCAACTAGATCGGTCCAGGGCCCAACCGTAGACACGACGTGATCGCATGAAATCGTTAGTTTTTCTTTCGTAAGAATGTCTTCGGCCTCGACGTGCGTTACTTTGCCGCTTTTGATCACGGATTTTTGCGCCCGCACGTAATTCACCGCGCACGTATCAAATTCATTCGCGACCCGTAAAGTTTCGTGCACCAAGCGGTCGTCGTCCATATAACCGTCAGAATAAATAAACGATCCGACTAGATCATCACCCCGCACGATGGGCATTCGATCTAAAGTTTTTTTACGACTTAATCTTTCGTGCAGTTCGGGCGTTTGAAATAGCGCCAGCAGATCGTAAAGCATCATTCCTAAACCCATTTTGAACATGCCCACACGACTGTCTTTAAACAGCGGAACCATAAATCGTAATGGGTGGGCTAAATGCGGCGCAATCTCGAAAAGTTTCGCGCGTTCGCTTAAAGCTTCAAAAACCAAATGAAATTCTAAATTCTCTAAATAGCGAATTCCCCCGTGCACAAGCTTACTTGAACGTGAAGAAGTCCCAAAGGCAAAATCATTAGCTTCTATCAGCGCCACTTTAAGACCTCGCATCGAAGCATCGCGCGCAACGCCCGCGCCAAGAATGCCACCGCCAATAATTAATAGGTCATAATGGTTTTCTTTTAATTTCTTAATATTACTAATTCGAGTTCGTGACGAAAATTCTTTCATACCTACCTATTTAGTGGTTTTTAAAAATACGGTTTGTCGGTCCCACGGCTGAAATGAAAAGGGCTTCGTTAAATGCTTTACTGAAATATCGGAAGAAAATAAAACTCTTTGAAAATGTTTTTCACGCGATAGCCGGTAGGCGATGTCGATAAGCTCCGAATTTACTTCATCCGACTTTGAACTTATATATTCAACCCATAAGGTTTGAGTCTGTCTGTCAAAAAAAAGCAGGGGTTGCCCTAAAAAGAATCCGGCAATTTGGTTATCTTTATCAATTGCCACAAAACTCCAACCCAATTTAAAATGGTGCTCTAGCGACTCTTTACGAAAAGATGAATCCCAAACCAACATTTGCGTTTCGTATTCGTCGGCATCAGCTTGAAATTTTTGTTCCATTTCAAACTGATATACTTTTTCGACATCATCTAGCTGCGCGATCCGGTAAGTTATAGAACTCATACTTCTATTTCACCCGACTTCAGTGATGAAGCCAAGTGGTAACAAGGCAGGCCTAAAGACTTCGCGGGTGACAAGCCCCAAGATTCTCGACTAAGATCGGATCTATGAATTATAAAGCCTTCCCCAATGAGTATTGGCAAAAAATCGAATCTACAATTGTTGAGCTTAAAAATTCAGGCGCTGAATTGATTGCGGCTTTTGATGCCGATGGCACCTTGTGGGATGCTGACTTGGGCGAAAACTTTTTTCAATATCAAATTGACCATAAACAAGTATCATTACCCGCTGATCCGTGGACGCATTATCTAGAAATGAAAAAGATCAACGATGACCCGCGCGACGCGTACGTGTGGCTGGCGCAAATCAATCAGGGTAAAAAATTAGCTGACGTTCGACAGTGGGCACAGCAAGCGTTCGATTCTATTGTGCCATCGCCCTTATTCACCGAACAAAAAAAGTTGACTGAAGTCTTACAATCACACGGAGTAAAAATCTACATCATCACGGCCTCGATTAAATGGGCCGTCGAACCAGGTGCGCGCGCAATGGGATTAACAGCCGAAAACGTTATTGGCGTCGAAACAGTCGTGCGCGACGGAATCATTACTAATGAGCCCAAATTACCGATCACCTATCGAGCCGGCAAAGTGGCGGCATTATTAAACGCTACAAATAACAAAAAACCTTTTTTATGTAGCGGCAATTCAATCGGTGACTTTGAATTGCTAGAGTGCGCTACGCATTTACCTTTAGCCGTTAGCGCGGCTTCCCGTGACGATCGGTTATTTCGGTCTGAAAGCGAGTTATTTTCAAAAGCTCAGCCGTTAGGCTGGTGGAGTCACCGCTTTATATGACAAATCAATTTCAGCACGCGATTAAATTCATTATTGTGATTTGTTTGACCATTGGAGCGTTCTTAGTCGTTAAGACTTACGTGAAAAAACCGAGTGTTCACAATGCGCAAAGCCAAAGTAAGTCAGACATTTTAAAAAGCTACTTACTAAAAAATAAAAAGCCCCAGCGAGTCGAGATTTTTAGTTACACCAAGCGTTTTGAAAATGAAGTGCAAGAAATTAAAAAAATGAAAGTTCCGCAAGATCCAAAAGCCAAATTTTATATTACGATTCAATTTTTCACAGACGAATCTGACCCCGCGGCGCCTTTGATTGCGCAAGTTCGTTTTATCGACATCACTTCTGAGAATCAAATTAAAGAAGAAAGTCTTAACTTAGAGTAAGACTTTCTTGATGCTGGTTAAGTTAATCCCTTGCCCACTATGGATTCAATCTCATCAACTTCTTTAGGTGCACCCGAAGTCAGAACATCGCAGCCATTGGCGGTAACAACAATGTTGTCTTCGATACGCACGCCGATGCCACGGTACTCTTCAGGGGCCGAGTGGTCGTCGATTGGGATGTAGAGCCCTGGTTCAATTGTAAAACACATACCTACTTCGATCGGGCGAGGCTCTGATTTAAAGAAATATAAACCTGCGTCGTGAACGTCCATTCCTAGCCAGTGACCAATGCCATGCGGATAGTACTTTCGATGTTGATTGGCTTTCATTACGTCTTCTTTACGGCCACTCAATAAACCTAATTCAAGCATTAGGTCAGTAAGTCGACTGGCCCCCATCTCGTGCAGGTCTTTAAAATAAACCCCAGGTTTAACATGAGCGATTAAATCTTTTTGAATTTTTAAAACACCTTCGTAAACTTTTCTTTGGGCTGTGCTAAATTTTCCATTCACGGGAAATGTTCTAGTGATGTCGCCCGAATAGTAATTAAATTCTGCGCCCGAATCTATTAATAATAAATCACCGTTCTTACAAACCTGATCGTTAAAATTATAATGAAGAGTTGTGGCACTGGCACCCGATGCGATAATATGATTATAGCCCAGGCGCCCTGCGCCCTTCATTAAAAATTCATTCGACAAAACCGCTTGTACTTGGCGTTCGTTGACTCCCGGACGCGTGTATTTCATTGCGGCCACGTGGCCTTGGGCAGAAATCTCACACGCTTTACGTTGATTAGCTAAGTCGTCGGCATCTTTTTTTAAACGATATTCTCCTAAAAAAGTGTCGGCATCTTTTATATCTAAAAGCCCGTAACCAGTTCTACCCGAAGCACGCTTCAGTTGCGTTAATACTTTTTGAACCAGTTGATCTGCTTCAGGATTTTTAAATAAACAGTAATAAAGTTGATCAAAACCTTTTAGCAGTTCAATCATTTTAATTTCGAAATCTTCAATCTTGTAAACTTCATCAATTTTGAATTCTTTTTTTGTTCCTTCGGGGCCAAATCGAAATCCATCCCAGGTTTCTCGCTCAACATTTTTTTGGCGCACAAACATCACGGTCTCGGCACTGCTGCCCGGACGAATTAATAAAAAACTTTCTGGCTCTTCGAATCCAGTTAAATAATAAAGATTCGAATCTTGTCGGTACTGATGATGAACGTCATCATTTCTTATCTGTTCGGGGTGCGCCGCGACTAGCAGGGCGGCCCCTTTTAATCCGGCGATTACGCGCGCGCGGCGCTTTTTAAAAATATCTGGATTTTCAGTTGGTTTTCTCATGCACTCGTCCATTTTTTAAGTTTATAAACCGTACTTAGTCGCTAACTTCTTAATTTGATTGTAACTGAGTTCGGCACCTTTAGCTATTAAATCGCGCCGGCGATCAAGATCCTTGATGCCGTAATCGTCTAAATTGATCTGAATCACGTCATCAACGCCACTTGGTTTTCTATTCATCAAAGCCGCTGACTGGGCCCATAGTATATTTTCGGCGGATTCAAAATCTTTCACAAACGCGCGCGGCGCATTCTGAGAGGCCATCACGTTAACTAAAATAATTTTATTAGCCCCCGTCGATCGTAGAAACTGCGCCAAACCATCAACATCACTCATGACTGCAACACTTTGCGCGTGAACGGCGGTTAGCGGAGGCTGCGCAATACAGAAAGGAATTAACTGATCTAATTGGCCCCGGTTTAACAAAAAGTAGCTTTGCTTACTGATGTTTAGCGATGGACATACGAAGGGCACTTTCAATTCAGCCGTACTTTTTTTGTCGAAAACGCTTTTAACAAAATTATTAGCTTTATCAAAATCTTTCAATTTCGACATTTCCCACTCGACTTCATTGGCCGAAAGGTTTTGCGCATAGACCGCGGCGACCACGGCCCCCCATTCAAATCCTGCCACGGCATGCGTTGGCCATTTCATTTTTTGCAGCTCTTTTAGAACGCCAATGTGGGCCCAGGCCTTGGCCCCGCCGCCCGAGAAAATAAAACCAAATCTCGGCAATGATTTATTAACTGAAGGTGCCGCCGGTAACGGCTGACCGGGTTGCGTAATGAGCTGATTGTCAGCTGGTGGAGTTGTTGCCCCAACCGTTGGTTGAGTTGCCGGGGACTCGTTTGCAGTTCCATTTGAAAACGTCGTCGTATTTTTATTAACGCGATTGTGACTGCATCCCACCGTCAAAATTACTGCTAATGATAAAAGGCTAAGCCTGATTTTTTCCATAAATAAAAAACTCCTGATTACCATCTTTGCCTGGCAATTCTGATTTAAAATAACTAATGACTGAACCAAAGGTTTTCACTGCTGATTCTTTCACTTGATTCTCGACAAGGCCATAAAATTTTTCATCAATTACGATACCATTTTTATCTAATGCGTCAGGGCCCGCTTCGAATTGTGGTTTTACTAAAAATAGATAATCCGCCTGGTCGGCCAGAAAAGGCTTTAGGTAGCCCATTACTTTTGTTAATGAAATAAATGAAACGTCAGCAACGACTAAGGAAAACTTTTCTTTTGGTACAGCTTTGCAAAACTCTTGATGGGTGGCTAAATTTTTAACGTGAAGGCCCTCAATCGACATTACATTCGGTGCAGTTTTAAGTGATGCATGCAATTGATTGTGGCCCACATCAATGCCCACTACTTGCAACGCTCCAAGTTGTAAAAGGCAATCGGTAAAGCCTCCCGTCGATTGCCCCACATCAAGAACTATTTTATTTTTGATTAACAAATTAAGTTTTTTAATTGCGGCTTCAAGCTTAAGGCCGCCACGGGATACGTATTTTTGAATTAAATTTGATTCCACACCGATCAAAGGTTCTAGTTCAGCCGTAACTTCGAAACTAGACTTAATTAATTTTTGAACTTTCTGATCAAGTTTTATGTAGACATGCCCGTTAGTTATTAATTCTTGCGCTTGGGTTCGCGACTGAGCTTTTTTACTTTGCACCAGATACTGATCGAGCCTCAATTATGAAGTCCGTTTCAAATTGTAATCAATTAGCTGCACCAGTGAGTCAGATTTTAATTTTAACGATTGAATTGCAAGCGTAGCTAGCTTTGATTTACGGTGCAGTTCGACGTTTGATTTTTCTAAGCCCAAAACTGAAACGTAACTTTTAAAGCTTTGATCTTTTTCATCCGCATCTAAAAGGTCGTCTTTAATCTGGAAAGCCAAACCTAATTGCAGTCCAAATTCTTCAACCGCTGAAAGCTCTTCGACGGATGCCTTGGCTAAGAATGCACCTCCCATAGCAGCGCATTGAATCAGAAATGCAGTCTTCATAGTGTGGATCAATTCAAGGTTTTCAATTGTTGGTTTTGCAAGCGTATTCATATCAAGCACTTGGCCGCCCACCATGCCGAATGATCCTACTTTTGAAGTCGTCATCTTTATAAGTTCAACGCACGTTGAAGCATTCGCAAATGGATCGTTAGCCAGAAGGCCAAAGGCTTGAGTTAATAAGCCATCGCCTGCTAGTAGCGCCGTCGCTTCATCGAAAACTTTGTGGTTGCTAGGCTTTCCTCGGCGCAAATCATCGTTGTCCATACAGGGTAAATCATCGTGTATAAGCGAATATGTATGAATCATTTCAAGTGCCAAACAAAAATTTTTAATTTTATTAAGATCTTGATCCCACAATTGATATATTAAGGCGGCCAAAAATGGCCGAAATCTTTTACCACCGGACTTCAGGCTGTAACCTTTGCTTTGCCAAAGTTTTTCAACGAAGTGATGCTTGGTTGGCTGGGCTGCTAAGTATTCCGCTAACCATTGATCAAATAGCTTAGAAAAACTTTGCGCTTTATCAGTTAAGCTTAACTCTTCGGAGTGTAAATTCATGATTCGGTGTTGTCGGCTTTAAAGATTTCGGTTAAAGCTTGGCCCGACGAATCGAAGCCGACCAATTTTTTAACTTGAGCTTCGGCTTGCGCTAATTGACCATGGCATTCGCGCGATAACTTAATGCCTTCTTCGAATGACTTGAGCGAGTCTTCTAATGCCAAATCGCCCTTTTCCATTTGAGTTACGATTTCTTCAAGGCGGGCTAATTTTTTTTCAAATTCCATGAGGAGTCTCCTTCGGATCATTCGATTTTATTTGAGTAACGGCGGCTGAAACCACTCCGTCTTTTAATTTAATTTCAATGGTATCCCATTTTTTAGTTTCAAGAACCGAGCGAATCACTTTGTGCTGTTTCATTACAATCGCGTAGCCACGGTCAATAACCTTAAGCGGACTTAATGAATCTAATAAGCTCATATAATTTTGTAATTTAAATTCATAGCCGCTAAATTGTTTTTGCATTTCTGTATTAAGACGCATCTGAATTTTTTCAAGTTTCGATTTGCAACGCTGAATAGCGTCGGTCGGAAGAATTAATTTTTCTTTTAATAGCTGAACATCTTTTCTTTTATTAGCGACATAATTCTTGGTCGACTGCTCGAGCCTTGTTAGCAATTCGTCATTTCGCAATGAATAGTCTTGAAGCTTTTTCTTTGGATCGATGAGTCGCTTCACCGTTAACGTTAAACTTTGCTTTTTTAAGTTAAAAATTCTTTGAAGCGACGCGAATAACATGCGGTCGGCATGGTCCAACTTTTGGGTAATTTCAATTGAGCTTTTTGCGACCAACTCAGCCGCAGCCGACGGAGTGGGAGCTCGCAAATCGGCGACAAAATCACAAATGGTAAAATCAACTTCGTGCCCGACCGCTGAAATAATTGGAATCGATGCCGACGAAATTAATCGCGCTAATGCTTCGTCGTTAAAACTCCAAAGATCTTCCATCGAGCCACCGCCGCGGCCGATGATGACCACATCTACCGGTAATTTCAGCGCCAATTTTAAAGATTCAACTAATGACGTCGCCGCATTCGCGCCTTGCACAAGGGCCGGCACTAAGGTGATTTGTACGTTCTTGGCCCGACGACTCATAATATTCAAAATATCTTGAATGGCCGCGCCAGTCGGAGAAGTGACGATGGCGATATGTCTTGGGTACGCCGGAATTAATTTTTTTCGTGACGCCTCAAATAATCCCTCGAGCTTTAATTTTTCTTTTAACTGCTCGAATTGTTTTTGCAGCGCGCCCGCGCCGACGGGCTCCATCGACTCGCACATGATCTGGTAAGTGCCGCGGGGCTCGTACACCGTAATTCGACCGCGAACAATCACTTCAAGACCGTCATGGGGTTTAAATTTTAACTTAGAATTAAAACCGCGAAACATGATAGCCGAAATTTGCGCTTTAGAATCTTTTAATGAAAAATAAAAATGACCCGAAGAGTGCGGTTTGAAATTTGATATTTCAGCTTGCAGCCATACCACGCCTAATTGGCCTTCGAGTGTCTGACGAATATGCGCATTTAGTTGCTCAACATTATAAACGACAGACTCTCGATTTGAGGTGCCTTCGGTGTCGGATTTTTCAATTGGGATTAGGGTCTCCTGCGACATGGAAGGACCTTATCAGGCCACTTCATTCTGTCAATCAAGAAAACCATAAATTCTGCAACGACCAAAAGCCACCAATATAGAGTGAGAAAATGGCGATTTTTCGATGACGCTCGAGTGTCGCATATTGAGACGGCATTTCTTTTCGCGCTAAGGCAACTAGGTATGGGATTTCAAGAACAAAATTAATCGCTAGACCATAAAAGAACACTAAAAATGGAAAATAAAAATCAAGCGTCTGAATTGGCAAAGCTGACGAAAGCTGTAATGAGGCAATAGCATTAAGCATGCCTAGAAATCGGAATAAAAAATGTATTTCTTGAGTCCTGTTCGTAGACATTTTGCAAAATATTAGATACAGTATTAATAGGGTTCGCTGACGTAAGACTCATCGAAAATAAACCTTACAAGCATATATTTGGGGGCTGTCCCTGACAATGGTGTGCAAGCTCACCTCGTAGTGAGAAGCCTAAAGTTGTTATCATGGCCACCCACCTTGCAATCAGAG
>JACMNA010000161.1 GCA_014378765.1 Bdellovibrio sp.
AGTAAGTCTTTTGCCATATTTAATTATTTCGTAACGATGAAAGATTCCATCATAAGCGGAAGTACTAATAATTTGCCGTTCAATAAATACTTCAAAGTGTATTCTTCCGGACGAGGAGCGTTTGGCGGCAGCAATCCACCCGGATTATGAATAATAGTCATTTCTGCCGTTAACTTCATAGTTAAAATTCCGTCGCCCGCGCGCGTGTCTTCAATTATTTCGGGAGCAATAATTTTTTCATCTTTAAAGTCAGCAGGTTTGCATGGAAATTTTGGGCATTGATTCCAAACTTCAATTTGCCAAAGACCGTCTTTGGTTGATGAAAAGTCGATCGAAGCTTGAATTTCATCAACAAATGCCGTCGTTAACTTGGCTTCAATGCGTGCGGTGCCGCGCGCTTGGGGCTTATCACTTATAATGGCAAAAGATGTCAAAGATAGTGTCAACAAGGTAACAAATGCAAAAAGAGATTTCATTGGAGCCCCTTAATTGTTAATAGGTTCTGTTTTTTACAACAGAACCTAAGTTGCAAATATAGATCCCATTCAAAATGATTACATGCGAACGCAATCGACATAGAACTTCTTCACGCCATTTTCAACTTGCGAAACTAGTCCGTGCACATCGGTTTCGAAGCCTGGGTACTTTTGATTAAAGTCGCGCGCAAATTTCAAGTAATCAACGATCGTTTTATTAAAACGTTCGCCCGGTACTAAAAGCGGAATTCCCGGCGGGTACGGCGTTAATAAAACGGCCGTGACTTTGCCTTCGAGTTGATCGATTTCAACGCGATCAACTTCTTCGTGCGCCATTTTCGCGAATGCGTCCGAGGGTTTCATCGCGGGCTCCATTGGCGATAAATATATTTCGGTCGTCATTTTAGCAATATCGGCCGCTTTGTACGCGCCGTGAATTTGTTGGCAAAGATTTTTAAGTCCCAGGCGTTCATAGCTTGGGTTTTTCGCAATAAATTCCGGAACTATTTTCCACAGCGGACTGTTGCGATCGTAATCATCTTTAAATTGTTGAAGCGCGGATAGCAGTGTATTCCAGCGGCCTTTTGTGATTCCGATCGTGAACATCACAAAAAATGAATACAATCCGCATTTTTCGACGATCACGCCATGCTCGGCTAAATATTTTGTTACGATGCTTGCCGGAATTCCGTTTTCTTCGAATGTTCCATCGACGCGAAGTCCGGGTGTTACGATCGTCGTTTTTAACGGATCGAGCATGTTAAAGTCGTTGCTAACGTTTCCGAAGCCGTGCCATTTTTCATTTGGCTTTAAAACCCAATTTTCGCGGTCACCGATTCCTTCTTCTATAAGCGTGTCGGGTCCCCAAACTTTAAACCACCATTCCGCATTATACTCTTGGTCAACTTTTCTCATCGCACGACGAAAATCCATCGATTCGTTAATACTTTCTTCGACGAGGGCGCGGCCGCCGGGGCCTTCCATCATAGCGGCCGCAACATCGCAAGAAGCAATAATTGAATACTGCGGACTGGTTGATGTGTGCATCAAGTAAGCTTCATTAAAAATGGCTTTGTTTAATTTTTTGTTTTGAGAATCTTCGACCAAAATTTGCGAAGCTTGACTGAGACCCGCCAGCATCTTATGCGTCGATTGCGTCGAAAAAATTAATGAGTTTTTCGCGCGCGGACGGTCTTTACCGATCGCGTGCATATTTTTATAAAACTCATGAAAAGCCGCGTGCGGAAGCCACGCTTCATCGAAGTGTAATGAATCAACTTTGCCATCAAGCTTGGTTTTGATTGCTTCAACGTTGTAGCTAACGCCATCGTAAGTGCTTTGCGTCAGCGTCAGGAGGCGCGGCTTCTTCGTTTTATCTTTGATAAACGGGTTCGCATTTATCTTTGCTTGAATCGCGTCCATCGAAAATTCACTTTCAGGAATTGGTCCGATGATGCCGAAATGATTTCGCGTCGGCGTTAAGAAGACGGGGACTGCGCCGGTCATCATGATTGCGTGCAAATTTGACTTATGACAGTTACGATCAACGATGACGATGTCATCGGGCCCCACGGTTGAATGCCACACGATTTTATTAGATGTCGATGTGCCGTTCGTCACGAAATACAAATGATCAGCGTTAAAAATACGCGCGGCATTTTTTTCGGATTGGGCCACGGGCCCCGTGTGATCAAGTAACTGACCTAACTCTTCGACCGCGTTACACACATCCGCGCGAAGCATATTCTCACCAAAGAATTGATGAAACATTTGCCCCACCGGAGATTTTAAAAACGCCACGCCACCCGAGTGACCCGGACAGTGCCAAGAGTACGAACCGTTTTGCGCGTAGTTCAGCAGCGCTCTAAAAAACGGGGGAGCGACACCATCAAGATACGCTTTGGTTTCTCTTATTATATGTCGCGCGACAAACTCCGGCGTATCTTCGTGCATATGAATAAAGCCGTGCAGTTGCCTTAAGACATCGTTTGGAATGTGACGTGAGGTTCTGGTCTCGCCATAAAGAAAAATCGGGATGTCGCTGTTTTTATAGCGAATCTCGCCAATAAAATTTCGCAAGGTTTTTAAAGCCGCTTCAACTTCTTCTTTTGTGCCTTCGCCAAATTCTTCATCATCTATAGATAATACAAATGCGGAAGCGTGACTTTGATGTTGCGCAAAGGCTGCGATGTCGCCGTAGCTGGTAACGCCTAAAATTTCGGTGCCTTCTTTTTCAATGGCGTCGGCTAAGGCACGAATGCCGGTGCCGCTGGCGTTTTCGGTTCTGAAGTCTTCGTCTATTATAACGATGGGAAATTTAAATTTCAATTTGACCTCCTTAATAAGTATTGAAAAAAGCTGCGTGTGCATAAAATGCGGTAACTAGACTAATTATGCAATAAAAATCATTTAAAAGCAAATAAACAATTGACGGCTGCATATATATGTATAAATATGCATGTATAAAGCATATATATGCAGATTGAAATTTGAACTAAAAAGTGAGGGGCACGTAAAGATGAATGGTAAAAACAATAAGAAAAAAATCACCTGCTGCATCGTTGGCGCTCGTGGTTACGCAGGACTAGAGCTTGCGCGATTGTTACTGCGGCATCCCAACGTCGACTTAAAGTTTTGTTTTGCGACCTCAGAAATGAATCTATCGCACTACCTCAATACCGAAAGCGCCAAAAATGTTGTCTGCTTATTGGACAAAGAAATCATGTCGCACTTAACAGATGTGGTTTTCTTAGCAACGCCCGCTGAAGTCTCGTTGAAACTTGCGCCGCAAATTTTAGCGTCCGGTAAAAAAGTGATCGACCTCAGCGGGGCCTTTCGGTTGAAAGAAAACGACTACCAAAAATGGTACGGCTTTGAACACACCGAGCCGACATTACTTGCGAACGCCCTGTACGGATTATTACCGTGGGTAGGGCCATCGAAGAATGAAAACTTGGTTGCAAACCCAGGCTGTTTTGCGACGGCGGTAACTTTAGCGTTGATTCCGTTGTTGAAAGATTTTGTGATCGATTCCGAGAACATCGTAATCGACGCGAAGTCGGGTTCAACGGGTGGCGGTAAAAAAGCGGCTGAAAATCTTTTGTTCACGGAAGTAGACGGTGAGTGTTTGCCTTATAAAGTCGGGCGTCACCAACACTACCCTGAAATCGTTGAAGCGATTAAAAACTTCAGCGGCCAAAAAATCGAAGCGCACTTTACCACTTCGCTTCTGCCGGTTAGAAGAGGCATCATCGCAGGAGTTTACGGGCGATTAGCCGCAGGAAAGACGATCGAAGATGTCGAGAACGCCTTTCAAAAATATTACGGTGATTACACTTTGGTGAATCATGGAAGATTATCAAGTGCGATTGCAAAATCAAATGCGCTGCTGTCACTTAAGAAAGTAGTCGGCACGGCGAAGACGCATATTAGTTACGAAGTAGAAGGTAATAAGCTTTATTTGTTTTCGTGCATTGATAATTTATTAAAAGGCGCGGCCTCACAAGCCGTCGAGAATTTGAACCGGATCGCAGATTTACCCCTGACAACTGCAGTAAATAGAATGGAGGCTCTTATATGACACCAGGACCAGGCGTACGACGTACAGCTTTGCCGAAAGGCTTTTTAGCCAGTGGAATCAATTGCGGAGTGCGACGTTATCGCCCCGACATGGGGATGATCATATCGAGCGTCCCAGCGGTTGCGGCCGGAGTATTTACATTAAACGAGTGCCGTGCAGCACCCGTGCGCTACACTCAAAAATTACTTCCGGCCGATAATATTCGCGCGATCTTAACGAATTCGGGCCAAGCAAACGCCGCCACCGGAGACGAAGGAATCGAGAAAAATTTGATGATGATGTCGGCCGCGGCGAAAGCTTTAGGCTGTGATCTTAATCAAGTGTTAGTAGCCAGCACCGGTAAAATTGGCGAGCAACTCGACACCGGAAAAATTCTTCCGTGCATGCCCGAACTTGTTAGTCGGGCAAATGAACACGCCGAAAGTTTTGCAACGGCGATTCTTACGACCGACTTAGTTCCAAAAACGGTGACAAGCCAAGTGACGCTTTCAAGCGGAACGATTCGCATCACCGGAATTGGTAAGGGCAGCGGCATGATTCACCCGAATATGGCGACCATGCTGGGGTACATTTTGACGGATGCGGTGATCACGAAAGAACACGCGGCTGAAGTCATTAAAAAATCTTCGGACGTAAGCTTCAACATGATCAGCGTTGATGGCGACACCTCAACGAACGATTGCTGCTTTATCATGGCGAATGGCGCTTCTGGCGTTGCGCTTCTCAATGATCAAGACGTAAAGAAGTTCGAAGCAGTGGTCGAAGACATTGCAATCTTCTTAGCAAAATCAATCGCGGCCGACGGAGAAGGCGCTTCGAAATTAATCGAAGTGAATATCAAAAACAGCGATGATTTAGCCTTAGCTAAAAAAGCGGCGCGCGGAGTCACGCTATCACCGTTAATTAAAACGGCGATCCACGGAGAAGATCCAAATTGGGGCCGCATATTAGCAAGGCTTGGCGCAGAAGGAATTCCTGCCGAGCAGTTAGATCGCATGACGTTAAAATTACAAGGCGTTTTACTTTTTGAAAAAGGACAGCCCGTGAAGTTCGTGAAAGAAGAAGTGAAGGCTTTACTAAAGCAAGCGAACGTAAAAATGGATATTAACTTAAACTCCGGAAAGTTCTCCGCGACTGCTTGGGGCTGCGATCTTTCTAAAAAGTATGTAGAAATCAATACGGAGTATTGTTAACTAACAGAAACGGAGTACTCATTATGAAACAAAGAATTGTAATTAAACTCGGTGGCGCTTCGTTACAAAACCCTGCGACTTTGCATGAGCTGGCGGCCCTCGTGCGCGGATACCAAAAGCGACGTTACAACGTCGTGATCGTGCACGGGGGCGGGCCAGCCATCAATGAAGAGTTAACGAAACGAAATATCAAATGGCAATTCATCAATGGCCAACGACAAACCACGCTCGAAATGATGGACGTGATCGATGAAGTGTTGGCTAAAGATGTAAATGGAATGGTCGTCGAGCAATTGAAACTCGCAAAGATCAACGCGGTGGGAATGAGTGGCGCCGAAAATAATATTTTATTCTGCAGCCAATCGAACCCAGAGCTGATGCAAGTCGGAAAAGTTGAATCGGTTGACGCGACTAAAATCGAAAGTGTTCTTTCACAGTTCGGCGCTCGCGTTCCAGTGGTAGCTCCTATCGGTGTGGGCGCCTTTGAAGAAAAGTACAATGTGAATGCTGATTGGGCCGCGACGATGATTGCAGTTGCACTAAATGCTAAAATGCTAATCTTTTTAACTGATCAAAGCGGAATTTTAGACCAAGAAAAGAAGTTAGTACCACGGGCCACGTCGCAAATGATTGATAAAATGATCGAAGACGGCGTAATATCGGGCGGAATGTTTACGAAGGCGAAAGCGATGACAACCGCAATGAACGCAGGCATCAAACAAGTGCGCGTGTTACACGCAAGCTTTGCAAGCCTAGTACTCAATGCCGGCAGCATCGGAACATTAGTAACTGACGTAAGTGCCGCGACACAACGAGGAGCTTTACATGGAAGAGCGAGTTAATCGAAACGAAACTCAAGAGCGCCAGATGGTGCTGCGTAAATTAATTCGTGAAGGCGAAGCCAGCACGCAAGAAGAATTGTGCGAAGCTTTAGGTAAAAAAGATTACGAAGTCACGCAAAGCACCGTTTCAAGAGACTTAAGAAGAATCGGTGCCATTAAGACGACGAATGCCGAAGGCGAAATTATTTACCGGTTGCCCGAAGACCACCGCGCGCTTGCGGCAAGGGTTGATCACGACATCAGCCGCTTGGTGATTGAGTTTCAGTCGAACGAAAATATGATCGTGCTGCACACCACTCCGGGCAGCGCAAGTTTAGTAGCCACGCATTTAGATCAGATGAGAACACAGTTGGGAATTTTAGGAACGATTTCAGGCGACGACGCCATTTTTATTGTACCGGCTTCGGTTAAAAAAATTAGCAACGTCATAAAAAAAATTAAAGAAGAGTTTCTGTAAAGGAGAACAACATGACAAAAAACATTAAATTGACCGCAAACTACGGTGAAATCAAAGGCCCAGTCGTGATGATCGGATTCGGTTCAATTGGTCGAGGAACATTACCTTTATTAGAAAGACATTTTAAATTCGATAAAAGCCAGATGGTGGTTATCGACCCAAGTGATGCGGATCGAAAATTATTAGACGAGCGCGGAATTAAATTCATGAAGCTGGGCTTAACCGCCGCAAACTACGCTGATACTTTAGTTCCCTTATTGAAATCAAATAAAGGTGCGGGCTTCTGCGTGAATTTATCGGTAGATGTAAGCTCACTTGACGTGATGAAACTTTGCCGCGCGGTCGGTGCTTTTTACATCGATACGGTCGTTGAACCCTGGACGGGCTTTTACTTTGACGAAAAAAAATCAGCGTCGGATCGCTCGAACTACGCACTTCGTGAAACCGTGCTTGAGGAAAGAAAAAAATCTCAGGGAGGTATCACCGCAATTTCTTGCTGTGGTGCGAACCCCGGCATGGTTTCATGGTTTGTGAAACAAGCGCTCGTCAACTTAGCGACGGATTTAAAAATTCAGTTCACGATGCCAACTAAACGCGAAGAATGGGCGAAGCTTATGCAAACCGTTGGCGTAAAAGGAATTCACATTGCTGAACGTGATTCACAGCGGGCCTCAAAGCCAAAACCTGCTGATGTATTCGTTAACACATGGTCGGTAGAAGGTTTTGTCAGCGAAGGTTTACAACCGGCCGAACTAGGCTGGGGCACGTTTGAGAAATGGCAACCTGATAACGCTCAATCGCATGACAGCGGCTGTGGCGCGGCTATTTTACTTCAACAACCGGGCGCGAACACACGCGTACGAACTTGGTGTCCAACACTTGGCCCTCAATTCGGAAGATTAGTAACGCATAACGAATCGATTTCCATTGCTGATTACTTTACGGTCGGAAGCGAAAAAAAAACAGAATACCGACCAACGTGTCACTACGCTTACCATCCATGTAACGACGCGATTCTTTCATTAGAAGAAATGTTCGGTCACACGGGCGTTCGTCAAAGCACGCAACACATCGTCGATGAAAATGAAATTGTAGATGGCAAAGACGAACTTGGCGTTTTACTTTACGGTCACGCAAAAAATGCGTACTGGTACGGTTCGCAATTATCAATCGAAGAAACGAGACGCCTAGCACCTTACCAAAACGCGACGGGCCTGCAGGTGACTTCAGCGGTGATTGCCGGAATGGCGTGGGCCTTAGAAAATCCCCAAGCGGGGATCGTTGAAGCCGATGAAATGGATTTTAAACGTTGCTTAGAATTTCAAACGCCGTATTTAGGTCCGGTGAATGGCTTCTACACCGATTGGACGCCATTAAAAAATCGGCCCGGATTTTTTCCCGAAGACATTGACACGAAAGATCCGTGGCAATTTAAGAATGTTTTGGTTCGATCATAAATTAATAAAGCGCGGGTCACAAAAAAGGGGCCCGTGCAAAAAAAACAGATTAATTTATCTTTTCTTAGGATCATTCTTACGTTGTGGAGCCTTCTTGATTTGATTCTGATAAGCAATGTCACCGAAATGTTTTCGGGCCGCAACATTGTAAGCTAAGGCCGCATCTTCTTCATGCATAAAATCACCTAAGTTAATTGCGACACTATTTACTTCAATTCCCGCGCGCCATTTCTTTTTTGCCTTTAAATACGAAACGCCCTTATACGGCGACGACGTATTCGTGCGACGTTTTGAAATTAATCGTTGGCGTTCTTTCATCGTGCAAATTACTAAATTATCTTTGCGGTAATCTAAGCCGTCATTAAAGCGGCGCGGGTAAACCTGCTTGCTTTTCGGTGGCTGCATTAAGAAGCGGCCTAACGTAACGCTGCGTGAACCCTTTGGGCTGCGTATCGAAGTGACTACGCGCAGGCGACCGGTGCTGCCGGTCGTAACTCGCCAAGAGTGTTCATTAACGCAATCTAAATCTTCGCGATCGATTTTTACTTTATGCCCTGAAGAAACTGTGATGGTGCACCATTCTTTTTTCATATTGTTATTTTGCGCTGAGTTTTGCCCGCGGGTCTAGAAAATTCTAATGTCGTGCCTGCATACCTAGATTCAAGTTCAGGAGGGCCTGCCTAGTTTGGGTAACGGCCGCTTCCGCCCAATCGTCTTCGCGAGGAAAAAACATCTGACGAAACTGGCGAGTGGATTCGTTCAGCGACTCAAATGATCCGCCATGGTGGAATGCTTGGTTTTCGATAACCATGCGACGTAATGATTCGATCGAACCAAGGGTTGATTGGCTATTCAGGGTGCCGTACTCTAAGACTAGACCGTTGATCTCTTGGTCCCCCGATGACTTTTCGCTGACGTAAGTGGCCAAGTCTCCATCCGTCTTGTAAAAATTTTTCTGATTACCGAAATTAATATTAAATGCGCCAAATTGTTTCACTAGACGCTGACCCAGCGGTGAATCTGCATCATTAGCCAAAAAGTGCAGGCGCTTATTTTCTCCGTAGCCCGTGTGCAAATCCAGCCAAATAATTTTTGCATACGTTTTGCAGTCATTTTGTAAGAAGTCATCAACGCGAGCTTTCACACTGGCAAATTCTTTACCACGAAAGTAAAGGCCAAGCGGCTGATCACTTTGACCTATTAGAATAGACTTACGCAAAGTCTCTAGTGAGTATCGCAAAATGAATTGAACTGAATCGAATAAAAACCCCAGTCGATGAAAAAAACTCAGCGATAAACTATCTGTTGGATTCAAAAAAGAATCAATTTTCAGATAATCAGCGTTTGTACCTTGAAAATTTTTAGCATCAATTAAAAAGTTTCGGTTCAGATCGACATTTTTCTGATCCACTCTGCGCCCCCGCTGCATACCCCAGGGATTTAATATATGAATGAAAGCTAAATCAGTTTTTAAATCGGAAGGACCAGCTAAAATATTTTCTGCGATCACCCAGCGTTGTAAGGCTGACCCCACAAAACCTTCGATGCCGTGAATACCAGAAGAAATAACTAACAACGTTTTCTGTGGCGTTCGATTTTTAAAAAAAGCTACGTCCGTACTTAACTCTTGTGCTCCACTCAGCGGCCACGATGCCGTTTTTAAATTCCAAATTTTTGGATCAGCTTTTTGAATTAAATCAACGAATGCCTTACGATTTTCAAGAAACGTATCAAAGTAAATTAAAGGGCTTTTCGCGAAGGCAACTGCTGAATGGGTCAGTAAAAACAAAAAAGCACATAGTCTCATGACTTAAATATGAGCTAATAAAAACAGATTGAGTAATCTAATCGCGTCATACCAGCTAAACTCTATATTTCGACTTAATAATTAGATAAGCAAAGGTATGGATCTTTTCGAATCAGCGGCCGACATAAACATCAGACCCCTCGCCGAAAAATTGCGGCCAAAGCACATCGCAGATGTTATTGGTCAAGATCACATTTTGGGTTCCACCAAACCAATTGGCCAATTACTGCGAGCGGGCCGGCTTTTAAACTTGATCGTCACCGGACCACCCGGCACCGGTAAAACAAGTTTTGCCCGCGCCCTCGCGCAAACCGCGAAAGCAACTTTTATGGCGATAAATGCGGTCGATGCCGGCGTGAAAGACTTAAAGGCGGCAGGCGAAGAAGGTAAATCGCGATTACTTCAGCGCGGTGAAAAAACTTTGTTGTTCGTCGACGAGATCCATCGGTTCAATAAAAGCCAACAAGATGTACTTTTACCATTTATCGAACGCGGCGAACTTTACTTAGTTGGCGCCACGACCGAGCATCCTAGTTACGAATTGAACCGCGCCCTCATCAGTCGCTGCCAGGTGATTCAATTTAAACGTCTAGAGAAAGAAAGTTTTTATCAACTCTTCGCCCGCGTCGAAACGTTTGAAAAATTAAAAAAAGAAAATCTCATCGATGAAAATGCATTTGAAACTTTGATTCAACTTGCTGATGGCGACGGCCGACGTTTTCTTAATTTATTAGAATCGATCGTTGAGCTCTATAAAATTAATCCCTCCAACTTTCCAATGAATGTAGATACGCTTGAAGAACTGATGAGCCACAAAATCATTGCCTACGATAAAGCATCTGATCAGCACTACGACAGTATATCTGCGTTTATTAAATCCGTGCGCGGCAGCGACGCCGACGCCGCCCTTTACTATATGGCGCGCATGCTGGCCGGTGGTGAAGACCCAGTCTACATCGCACGCAGGCTTGTCATTCTAGCCAGCGAAGATATCGGTAACGCTGAACCACGCGGCCTGCCATTAGCCATTGCGGGGCTTCAAGCCGTTGAAGCTATCGGGCTACCCGAAGCCGCGATCAATCTAGCGCAAGTCGTAACTTTTTTAGCCAGTGCGCCAAAATCAAACCGCTCTTACATGGCTTGGAATAAAGCCAAACAGTTTATTGAAACAACGGGCAGCGCTGATTTACCCGAGGCGCTAAAGTCATCGAACAAAGGGTCGGGCGAATACGTCTATCCGCACGATTACGAAAAAGCCTATGTGACGCAAAATTACTGGCCATCAGCCATTAAGCCGCAAAAGTTCTACGAGCCGTCTAGTCGAGGCCAAGAAAAGCTAATTGGCGAGTACTTAAAATGGCTTAAGTCAAATAGCTAAGAAGGTGCTTGAATCAAAAATCCAAATTAAAATGCGGCCGCAACTGCTGCCACTTTTCTGAAACCGGCGACTGAAATTCTACTTTTTCATTGCGAACCGGGTGAATAAAACCTAACCGCACCGCGCTCAAGCACAGGCCGTCGATTTTAAGGTGGTCTCTAAAAAATCGATTATGATGAGAATCTCCGTGCTCTCGGTCACCAATGATCGGATGCGCCACGCGGTTCATGTGACGTCTGATTTGGTGCCAGCGCCCGGTCTTCGGCTTAACCTCAAGCCACGCATAGCGAGTCGTCTGAAAATTTGATTTTACCTGAAACGGCAATTCAATTTCGGCCAAAGTTTTGTAACTGGTTTCGCAAGCAACTAGTTCGCCCGTTGAGTCGAGTTCTAAATCTAAATCGATAACGCCATCTTTTGGTTTCATCCATCCGCGAACAATGGCGTGATAGACTTTATTAACTGCATGACTTTTAAATTGCAAATTCAAATGCGCAGTTGCAACCTTCGTTTTTCCAAAAACTAAAATTCCGTTGGTGGCGGCGTCTAAGCGATGCGCCGGAAACGCCTTAATCTGATGTTGGTCCATCAACCACTGAACGCATGTGCGGCGCTTAAGGCCCCGACGAAAGCGCGGATTTTCGGGCGGGTGCACAAACCAAGTCGGTGGCTTATAAAGTACTAAAATGTCATCGTCTTGATAGTGAATGACGGGTGGCTCGGTAACTAAATTATCTGCAGATTCAATTTCAGATTTAGCAGGAGGTGCCGTCATGATTTCGGAATTTTTTTAATCAAGTCAGATAATTTTTGCGACTCTAAGTATTTCAGTGTTGCTTTCTGTGTACCGGTAGAAACCGTTGTCATAATGGCGTGCATCGAACAACTGACGGCGCACTCTTTGTGCGGCGATTTATCTCGGGGCGCAATGGGATCTAGAGGTGAAACAGCTAAGTACACATCTTTTAAATTAATTTGGTTTGGGTCTTTAGAAAGTTGCACGCCCCCGGCCTTACCGCGGGTCGTAGTTACAAGTTCCGCTTTCGCAAGAAGCGAAAGCAATCGGCGAATGACAACCGGGTTTGTATTCACGCTGCGGGCTAAAATATCTGAGCTCATTAATTGTTTGCGATTAAAAGCTAAGGCCGTTAAGACATGCACGGCCGTAGCGAACTGTTGATTCACCATAAATTAAATATTTAGTTCTTAAAATTAAGCGCTTGATTAAGCCGTGAATTTTCAGGCGCGTCCATTCCACTGTGCAACGTCGCTAAGCCAATGGCTGAACCATCATCGAAAAAACAAACTTGTAATTCGCGGCCCTCTAAAGTGGAAACAGTTTTAGCTTTGCCCAACGGATCGCATTTCTTCATTCCGTTAGTATACATCTCAACCGATTTTGGCATTCCTTCTTTATTAACCACTAACATTAAGTCAATCGCACCAATGTAGGCTGAACCTAATTGACATAATCCAACTTGGTCATCGTTAACTGCGACCGCTAAAAATTCACCGCCGCGGATACGACATTCACGCATTTGCGGATTGCTATTAGCCTGAGCGAAAAATGAGATAAATGTTAAAATGGCAAAAAATAAAGAATGAGTAATTAGTTTCATGCGTAACTCCTGTTTCAGTTCCAGCAACTTAATGGTTCTCGCGGTAAAAGACGAGAAAAATCTGTAAAAACACGTGCATCTGTAAGGAAGCCTTCGTAAAATTAACGCGATTGAACTCTAAAATGGATGTGAACATGATTTATAATAAAAAAATAATGTCTTGGGCCCTTTATGATTGGGCGAATAGTGTTTTTTTTACAACCGTTATGGCGGGATTTTTTCCGATCTTTTTTAAACAGTATTGGAGTGGTGAAGCTCAAGCCTCGCTTAGCACCGAGCGCCTGGGTTGGATTTTATCGATATCAGGTTTCACCTTAGCGGTGCTTTCACCTACGTTAGGCGTGATCTCAGATAGAAAAGGCTTAAAAAAAACTCTGCTGTTTGGCGCAATGCTAATGGGCGTAACTTGCACCATCGGACTTTATTTTGTGCCGGCCGGTGATTGGAGTTCGGCGGCAGTGCTTTACGGGATGGGGCTTTTTATGGCTTCAGCCAGTTGTGTTTTTTATGACTCTTTAATGATGTCGGTCTGCCGTGAAGATCAGTATGATTTTGTTTCATCATTAGGTTTTGCGTGCGGCTATCTGGGCGGCGGCATTTTATTTTTATTAAACGTCTTGATGTACGTGAACCCGCATTGGTTTGGCATTGCCGACGGCGTCACCGCGGTTAAGATTTCATTTCTATCCGTGGGCCTGTGGTGGTTTATTTTTACCATGCCGCTGATGTTAAATGTACCCGAGCCTCACTCGGCGGAAGAACGTAAAAGCATCGGGCGCTTAACGGTTGATACGTACCTTGAACTGCGGCACACCGTTCGCGACATCATCAGTGATAAAAACTTATTTTATTTTATCTTAGCCTATTGGTTTTATATTGACGGCGTTTTCACCGTGATGTCGATGGCGGTCGATTTTGGAATGTCATTGGGGTTTCAAAGTACCGATCTGATTAAAGCTTTACTGATTACGCAATTTGTAGGTTTTCCATCGGCCTATCTTTTTGGATCTATGACAAAAAAAGTAAGTAATAAGCACTTAATTCTAGTTTGTTTGGGAATTTATTTTCTTGCGATTATCTTTGCTTCGCAAATGAGTGAAGCTTGGCATTTCTACACGTTAGCCGGCGTCATTGGACTATGCCAGGGAGGCGTGCAAGCGTTGTCTCGATCGTTATTCGCGCAATTAATTCCGCCCGAAAAGTCGGGCGAGTATTTTGGCTTTTACAATTTGCTAGGAAAATTTGCTTCGGTCTTGGGGCCAGCCTTGGTGGCCATATTCGCGCGCTATACCGGTGATTCACGCAAAACTATATTAAGTCTGTTGATTTTGATATTTATTGGCGCTTATTGGTTATTTAAAGTTCAAAAACCGGTGCGAAGTCGAAGCTAGCTAACTTTTCTTCTCACCTTGTGGGTCAGGTTCTGTATGTGCTTTTTGGTCTTGATCGACCTCTTGTTGATGCTTTTGAATTTCTTTGGCTCTTTTTCCCGTAATACCGACCAATTCCGGAAATAAAAATGAAATCACCACAAAGATAATTATTATAAAGATAAAAAAAGCTAGCATACCCCACATCAGTTCCATTGCACGTCCTACTTTCGAAACTAAAACAGTCTGTGACAGAACTCAAGGAGTTTGCTAGAAACGAACGGCATGGCTTACAACCCCAAAGATCATTATTTCAAAAAAGCCAAAGAGCAAAATTTTGCCGCACGCTCTGTTTTTAAACTCGAAGAAATCGATCAAAAATTTAAGATGCTTAAGCCTAAGCAAACTATTTTAGACTTGGGCGCTTCACCGGGCTCATGGTCACAGTACTGCTCACAAAAAATTGGCCCCGGCGGTCGCATTTTGGGCGTCGACTTAAGGCCCGTCAACGTGAAATTGAACAATGCCGTTTTCATTCAAGCCGATCTGCGCGATTTAGAACTTGAAAAAATAATTACCGAACACGGGTTTACGCCCCAATTTGATTTAGTTATTTCAGATATGGCGCCGAACACGACGGGTATTCGCATGACCGACCAAGCGCGTTCGTTTCAACTGTGTGAACTGGCGATGGATTTAGCGACGAAATTTCTAAAAAAAGACGGGCACTTCATTTGTAAGCTTTTTCACTCGGATGATTTCACCACACTTAAAGATCGCATTAAAAATGAGTATGGCCGTTTCGAAGCCGTCAAGCCCGATTCAACCAGAAAAATTTCAAAGGAAATATTTTTAGTTGGGCTTAAGAAAAAAAATGCTTAACATAATATTTCAAAACGAAAACTTTGTTGTCTGTGATAAACCAGCAGCCGTACTTTCGGTTCCGGCCCGTGAAAGAAACGACGTCAGACCCTGCCTAGGTTTGCAGTTACAGAAAGAGTTACGCTCGCAAATATTTCCGGTGCACCGGCTTGATTTTGAAGTCAGCGGTCTGATTATATTTGCGCGCACGGTTTTAAGTCATAAAATATCGCAGCGCTGGTTTGAAAAAAAAGAAGTGCAAAAAAAATATCTAGCCACGGCCAATCAGCAAGATTTTTCGCACTGGCCCGTGGGCATTAATACCGATCGCGCGACAATTGCTGCAAACCCCGGTCAGCAATATATTTGGAAGACGCAGATTTTACGTGGTAAAAAAAGATCGTTCGAATCAAACCAGGGCGACTGGGCCGAAACGAAAGCCACGATATACGAAGTAAAAGATTTTAAAACGCAGTGGCAACTTTATCCCCTGACGGGACGACCCCACCAACTTAGGCTTGAAATGAGTCGTCGCGGTTTTCCGATCGACGGCGATGAGCTGTACGGTTCAAAAGTAAAATTAAATCGTCCGGGTATTGCCCTGCGCGCGGTTGAAATCGATTTTCTAAAAATTCAAGACCGATTAGGACTCCCGCAAAAGCTTTACACCCAGGACGCCGAAAC
This sequence comes from Bdellovibrio sp., assembly GCA_014378765.1. Lineage (GTDB taxonomy): Bacteria > Bdellovibrionota > Bdellovibrionia > Bdellovibrionales > Bdellovibrionaceae > Pseudobdellovibrio. The sequence continues at coordinate 15,725 of JACMNA010000161.1, forward strand.
ATGAAAAAAAATCTCGTAATCTTCTGTGGCGCGCGCTTTCCCAATGTTCCGGCTGACGAGCTCGCATTACTTAAAATCGAAGTGGCCGCATTTGTTAAAATCATCAGCGCCGATTACAATTTAGTTTATGGCGGAGGAAACATTGGCCTGATGGGTTTTGTTGCGACCGAATTTTTAAATAATAAAGCTCATGTCACTGGGGTTATTCCGGGTTATTTAAACACGATCGAAATCTTGCATGAACATATCACCGAAACCCAGGTCGTCGATGATCTGCATCAGCGTAAAGCCATGATGGAGCACTTGGGCGACGTCTTTTTAATTCTGCCGGGCGGTATCGGAACCCTCGACGAGCTTTGTGAAGTGTTAACTTTACAATCACTGCACCGCCATAAAAAGCTAGTTTGTATTTGGAATTGGAAAAATTTATTCGCTGGCTTCTTGCAATTTGTTGAAACCGGAATCTCTAGCAAGCTTATAGACGATAACCTTTTAAAGGCCTGCCTGATCAATGAAAATTTAGGTGAAATTCAAAAAAAATTAGTAGGCTCAAAAGCTAATTTAGGCTAATTAGGTAGAAGGGGTAACTATGCACTTCGACCTGGTTAAAAATCTTGGTAAAAAACTATTATGCAGTTTCAGTATTTGCACGATTGTTGTATTACATTCGCCATTTGCCTCCGCCGATGAAATCGATAAAATTATCGGCAAAAATGATTTTGTGATCGTAAATGCGAAGGCTACAAATATTCCTTTTCGCTACCAAAAATTAGTTGACTCAATTGGTCTGCTTAAATCGGGTTGCACGGTTACGCACATCGGACTTGGTTACGCCATTACCGCCGGACACTGTTTCTGGGCGCCGCCCGCGGGCAAATTTAATATGCCTTGTGAAGACGAAACCATTCAGTGGGGCCTGCGCGAGGGAGCCGAACCTTACTTAACTTCGCAATGTAAAGAAATTATTGCAGCGGTCCGCAATAACGACGAATATGACTTTGCAATTATTAAAGTTGATCCTATTCCGCCAACTTTTATTCCGGTTGACCTCAATCATAAACCGCTCTGCGGTCAGGCGCTGACTTTATTTTCGCATCCCGATTTTGAACCCTTGCGCTGGTCAAAATCGTGCGTGGTTGAAAAAAATTTGCATCCCGATTTTTCGCCGCTGGCATTGCAGCATAAGTGCGACAGCCTTAAGGGCAGCAGTGGGGCGGCCTTACTTGACCGAGCATCTTTAAAAATAGTGGCGGTGCACGTGGGTGGGGCCGAGGCCGAGCCCGATCGTAATGAACCCGCATTTCCGGCGGTAAAGTCGGGCCTTAATTATGGAACTTATGTTTTAGGAACTCCTTTTGAAGCGGCTTTGCGCCAGTTAGGTTTTAAATGAAAAATTTGGCTTTTGGATTATTAATGCTTACCTTTGCGGCGCCGGTATTTGCGGATTCAATTTTTGGCTCTTGCGTGACAGAATATCCCAGCACTTCATTTTTGATTGAAACCACCGAAGATAAAGTAATCGCCACGGTTATTAATCACAACGGGCAGGCCTACGCGCCTTTTTGGCATTCGCTGATTGTGACCAATGATTTTGCGATCTTGCGGCAAAAAAGTGATCTTGTGATGAAACTTGAACCCACAATTGTAACCACCTGGAATAAAGCCAATTGCAAATGGTACGGCGACAAAAAAATGGCCTGCATTGGCAATGCTGAAAAAGTTCAATCAAACGATATCACGGTTGAACCATGGGCACTTTACTCAAGCGTCATTAAAGATAGCAGCTTTGCCGGTGATTATGAATACGTTGAAATGACCTTAAGTTTCTACGTGTCTGATGAACAAAATCAATTAGTCATGAAGTACCCAACTCAAGATTGCCGACTATCAAATAAAAAATTAGATTCGCCAGTGCAAAGGCTTAAACACTAGTGCTAGAAATAATTTTCGGATTGTTTTTAGAATTGGCCGTTTACACCCTTGTCGAGTTGCTAACTGAATTGGGCCTTCGTCATTCGATTACTTCCATGAAACACGAAAAAAAAGTTAACCCTTACTTAGCGGCCGTCGGGTACATGTTCATCGCTTTTATCTTGGGGGGAGTTAGCATATTATTATGGCCCCAACACTTAATCAAAGATCCTGATGTGCGGTTAAAAAGCCTTTTTATAACCCCGATCATTGCGGGCTACGTGATGTCGCAACGGGGACGCATCTTACGGCTTAAACAAAAAAATCCAATTCGGCTGGACTCTTTTATTTATGGATTTTTGTTTGCACTTATCTTTTCATTACTGCGATTCTACGCGGCCCATTGATTGACAACTACTGACCGGGCCCGTTAGGGTTCGTAAAAAAACGTTTGAAGGAGAATTTATGAAAGCATTTTTATTAATATTCGGAATGATCGCCCACGCCGGATTGGTTGGCTTAACGCCCATGACCGATGTGGAACTAAAATGGAAAGCCACCACCGAGATGAACGAATTTTCAAAGCTCGATCTAACTAAATTATCTGAACACAAAATCAAAATCGTCGATTTTAAAGATCACCGCAAAGCGCCCTTAAGCCGCGTCGGCATGAACATCGAAAAAGACGGTACCAATCTTACGGTTGATACAAAATCAAATGTGGCTGATTTTATTACCGACAATTTCACGAACACTTTGCAAAAAGCCGGATTAGAAATCGTAAAATCGGGCGAGACTTTAACGATCGAAGGCGACATCAATGATTACATGGTCACCGAAAGTAATACTTATAAAGGCAACTTAACTTTACGTCTGCGCGTTTTAAAAGGCGGGGCGGTCGTTTGGAAGGGTGTCATCAACGGTAACAACTCGCGCTTTGGCCGTTCATTTAAGTTAGACAACTATTTAGAATCTTTATCAGACTGCGTAGTCGACGCCGCCCTGAACTTCGTGCAAAACGAAGGAATTAAAAACAAAGTCCGCTAGCCTTACGCCTTGTCGTCATATAACCGGTCTTGTTTAAACATTTTTCTGAGTGAAAATAGTTAAACGGAGGCCGGCATGCGCTTAATTTCACGATCAACTATTTTCAGCACACTATTAATTTCTACTTTTTTATTTTTTGGTTCTACCCAAGCTTTAGCTTGCGGTGAAAAAGATAAATGCCCAGCCTCATCGTGCAATGTAAGTCGCTGCGAAGATTACATTGGTCGTAAAGGGGAGTATGCCGGAAGGCCAGTACTGCGATGTATTGACCTCTGCTATTCGGCTTGCAAAGATTTAGTCGAAGGAACACTCGAACAGTGCGGTGCAAAGCCCGCTAAAAAAGTAAAGGCCACCAAAAGCCGAATAGATGAAGTTTCAGATGGCGAATCAGATAGTTCTTCAAACGAAGAATAAATAAAGAGTAACTCATAAAAGCAAAAAAAAAGGGTAGATTAAATCTACCCTTTTCACGTCTAATTATTGACCCTGACCGGTATAGTCAACTGCCGGCGGTGGCGTGCAGTACGGCGCCGGGGCATTCGCCCAACGCTCGATTTCTTTTCCGCAACTATCACGACGTACCCAGTCTTTGTTATTTTCACAAGTGGGTTCTAGCACAGTACATGATGCGGCAGCAGCTGGTTGGCAATAAGGGGCTGGTGCATTTTCCCAACGACCAATTTCTTTTCCGCAAGAATCACGACGTACCCAGTCTTTGTTACCTTCGCATGTAGGTTCTTTTACCGTGCATGTTGACGTAGTGACCGGCGCGATTGCGGCGACTGCCGCAGCTCTAGCTACGCAGTCAGGTGCATTCACCCAACGCTCGACTTCTTTACAACTGTTGCGACGAACAAAGTCTTTACCTTCACAACGTGGTTCCATGGCTTCACAACCTCGCTCTGGCGTACAAGATTTCACCGTGAAAGAAGCAAGTTTAGTAATGCTCTTTGCTGAATAAGCGACGTAAGCATCATATTTCCCAACCGGAAAACTTGAAGCTTCGGCTTTAGTGTTCGCGTTTGGATAATATCCTGGTGGAAGTTCGTTTTCGTTAAATATATGATAATTTGCAATATCATTACATCCCGCAGTGCCGGCCGGAGTCACGCAGCCCCTGAATCCGTAGCCGTAAGTCGTACCCGTAACGGTTGCATAGACACTGCCTTGATTACAAACAGTGCTGGTATACTGAGAATCATATTGGCCACCGGCATAGTTATATACGTAGAATACCATATTTCCGGAACTAGCCGTTAGCGGAGGCTCGGTTCTACCAATTGCATCTCCGGGCTGGGTAATAACTCCCGACTGATTAGAACTTGCAACTTGCGAACAGTTATCAACGACTTTGAACGAACCCGCGGGACTGGCTTTCATTGGGCTTCCAGGTATAAAGGATACTTGACCACGTAAGTAAGAATCATAATTTCCAACTGGTAAGATGTCGGCGGACATACTGGCTTGAATCGTTGTATCATTAATATAATTTTCGGAAATAAAAGGTTTGTAATTATCTTTTGTTAAGTAAGTTATTTC
>JACMNA010000162.1 GCA_014378765.1 Bdellovibrio sp.
GATTTTATCAATGACACTTGTAATGATGACGCTTTCTTTTGGACCTTTAGCATTTGCTAAAAATTGTAAGAACGGAAAAGCTTGTGGCAACAGCTGCATTGCGAAAGACAAAGAGTGCGCTGCCAGTGCAACCGGAAAGACCTGTAAAAAAGGAAAAGCATGTGGTAACTCGTGCATTCCTAAAGACAAAGAATGCAAAAAATAATTCTCCAATAAAAAAAGCTCCTAAGTAGTTAACTTAGGAGCTCTGAAACAAAAACTTCGATCAGAACATTTAATTACAAGACTGTCCGGTTGGTACATGGTAACAACCATTGCCTTGATTCACGCCGCCTGTTGGGGCGCCACAATTACAACTCCAGTCGATCGTCTGACCACCCGAACAAAAGCTTCCGGTCGCGCAACTTGGTGCCGGAACTGGAGTCGGCTCTGGAACTGGCTGTGGTTGTGCGCCACAAGTTTGCGAAGTTGGAACATGGTAGCAACCATTTCCCTGATCGACTCCACCCGAAACATAGCCGCAGTTACAAGCCCAGTCGACAACGCGGCCCGAGCTGCAAAAATCTCCGCGCGAACATTGCGGCGCTGGCGTTGGATCAGGACGAGGTTGTGGACGTGGTTCTGGACGAGGCTCGGGGCGTGGTTGAAAGCCGCAGCTTTGCGAAGTGGGGCGATGGTAACAACCATTTCCTTGATCGACTCCACCCGGAATATAGCCACAGTTACAACTCCACTCAACAACCGAACCTGAACTACAGAAGTCTCCGGTCGTGCAACGAGGGGCCGGTTGCGGAATTGGATTTTGATTTCCGCCGCACGAACGGTTCGTTGGAATGTGGTAACATCCGTTACCTTTATCTACGCCACCTGGTTCATAACCACAGTTACAACTCCAATCAATTACGCGTCCCACACTACAAAAATCGCCGCGCGAGCACTGTGGCGCCGGCTCTGGATAAGGTTGTGGATTTGGCTGTGGGTAAGGCTGCGGATTTGGTTGTGGATGAGGATTCACTGATGATCCGCAAGACGTTAAACCTAATAAAAATTCTTGCACTAACGGCGAACCATTTTCACTCATTGATACACTGGCGGTTGTTCCTGACGGGCCCGACGTGGCCTTTAAATATAAATCTAAATAAATAGTTTGCGAGTTTCCATCACTGCATTGCGAACGTGGAGCCACGCGCGCCGGTGACGTTTGGTAAGAATCGATCAACCCATTATACTCACCAGTTACGGCTTTTGAGGCTAAAGTAAAAGTTCCGTTTGCGGCCGTTGGCTTACTTAAATTAGGAGCTCGGTTAAATGAATAATAAAGTCTTTCTAATAAACGATTTTGGCTAGCGTCGCTGCCCGCATCGATTGCATCGGTTTTTCCGATCGCTAATAAATGGGCTGAGGCTAAACTAATGGCCGTGCGAGAGGGGGCACGTACTTTTAATGCAATTTGGCAAATTTTTGATTGCGTAACACCAGCTTTTGCCGACACCTGCATCGGTGAAGCTGTCACTTGTACGCGGTTACCGTCAACGGACTTAACGGTGACTTGTTGGCCCTTACAATTTGCGGTGGCGCCAGAAAGTTGAATTGAGTTCAGGCGCTGATCTAAATAACCCAACTCGCTTAATTCCGATCGTGTGCTTTTGGTTACAATTGATTGTTGAGCCCAGCCGGGACAACAACTGACGAAGAGGCCTAGAACCAGAGACGCTTTAATTAGTGGTGACATTTTATTCCTTTGGTTAGTCAAACTCGCAAATTGCAACGAGCGTACCGATGGCAGTGGTGTCAAATTGAAATTAGCAAATTAAAATTCTAAATCTATGATTTAACTACTTGAAATAAAAACTGCCGAAGAATTTTAGACCTTGGCAATCGCCCGATCGTGCCATTTAGAAAAGCACAGCGCTGTTAAAGATCCAATAAGTGCTAGCAACATATCTTTTTGAGTATCCCAAACGTCGCCTTGCGTTCCTAAGAACGCATCGCTATCGCTCTTTAAAATAACGGCGACTGAAAATTCGATTAACTCGTAAAAAGCACTAAAGCCCAGGCAAATTGAAACCACAATAAATTGCAACCAAGGCCCTTTCTTAACAATATTATTTCTTAGTAAAATCTCGCGCGCCAAAAATGCCGGTACAAACCCTTGCGCGAAATGTCCCAAGCGATCGTAATGATTACGGGTTAATCCAAATAAATCGCGAACCCAAAAACCAGGTGGAGTTAAAGCGTAAGTGTAGTGGCCGCCCAGAAATAAAATCCAGCAGTGAATGCAAATCAGTACAAACAATAAATCAGTCACGCGAAATCGTTTCCAGTAATAAGCCATGACGACGGCGCCAATCACTGCCGGCACAACTTCAAGAACCCAAGTTAAATAATCAAACGGCTTGACTCCACTTAAGACGAAAAAAATAACCGTCACAACGGCGAATACTAAAAATAATTTTGAAACATTTTGCATTACATTCTTTCAGGCACAGGTATGCCAAGCAAAGCTAACCCATTTTTTAAAACTAAACCCGTCGCGCCGCTTAATGCTAAACGAGCTTTTCTTAACTCAACATTTTCAGCCGTACCGATCGGACAGTCGTGATAGAAAACATTAAATTTCTTGGCGGTTTCGTAAAGATAAGTGCACAGCGTGGCCGGTTTGTAATTTTCAGCACTTGATAAAACCACAGTGTTAAAATTCATCAGGTGCTGCATTAATTTAACTTCAGCCGCGTGCACCAGTAAGGTTCCATCAAAATCATTTGAGTCTTGCTTAAATTTTTTCAATAATGAAAGAATTCGTGAAGACGAGTATTGAATAAACGGGCCTGATTCCCCGTCTAACTTCAACCACTCGTTCATATCGAAAACGATCTTCTTATTAGTATCTTGCCGAACCATTCCGTACTTAATTGCGCCTTTGGCCACGATGTCGGCGGTAGTTTCAACTTCTTCGGCCGACCATTCACCGGCGTAACGCGATAAGTACTCGGCCTTCACGTGCGCTTTCATTTTGTCGACTAACAACATAAGCGGCACAATATTACCTTTTCTTGAACTCATCGCTCCGTCAGGCAATTCCACGAAATTATATTGTAAGTGGTAACAGTTTTTAGCCTGGTCAAAACCCAAAACCTCTAAAGCTTTAAATACTTGTTTGAAGTGCAAAGCTTGGCGCATATCGACAACGTAAATTGATTTTTCAATTTTATAATCTTCAAACTTACGGCGCGCTAGTTCAATATCTTTAGTGGCGTAAAGGCCCGTGCCGTCGGTTTTTAGTAACATGCAAAAACCTAAATTCTCATTTGAGAAATCAAGCCCGATCGTACCTTGTGATTCTTGCAGCTTACCTTCGGCGTGATATTTTTTAATCGTCTTGACTGAATCGGCGTCAACGTCGGATTCCCAATACCATTTATCAAAACCAACGCCCGCCCACTGATAAACTTTTTTCATCAGTTCGATCGACCACTCGCGCGTTTCTTTCCATAGATCGTAAAATTCTCCGCGGCCTGCTTCAAGTTGTTTTAAAATTTCAGTTAGCTGACCCTTATTTTTTTCAAACGCCGTCGTTTTTTCTTCATCTTCAAGTTTAATATTTGCGGCCGAATACATTTGCCCCAACCACTCGCCACGAGCAGCGTCAGTTCGTTTTTGCGCTAAAACATCTAGGCCTACATAATTTTTTATATACCATAAGCATTTAGCCACGTGGGTTCCCACGTCGCCCGGAAAGGTCGAACTAATAATTTTATCTTCGCCGTAAGTGCGGCGTAACAAACGAATAAGCGAGTCTCCCAAGCAAAGATTTCGCATATGCCCCACGTGAATTTCTTTATGCGTGTTAGGCTGCGAATACTCGATCATTGTTTTCGGCGCATCCGTGGTGAGTACGCGCTTAAAAACTTCTTGCGACAAAATCGCCTGCACCGTGTGCCGAGCTAAGTTTTCAGAATTGAATTTAATATTTAAGTAAGGGCCCGCCGCTTCAATCGAACTTGTTCCGGCGACGTTCGTTAATGAGGCTTTTAAATCTGTCGCAACCGCCGCTGGTGACTTTTTTAAACTTTTGGCCGCAATAAAGCAGCCAAAAGCCAAGTGGCCCATGTCGGTATTTGGCGGCTCGACTAACGCATTGTAGATTTCTTCGCGCGTGGTCGTAACTCCCAGTTTTTGTAAGGCCTCCTGGAATGGAGCCGTTAAACTAAGGCGAAGTGGTTCGTGCATAAGCGTTGTAAATGACATATTTTTTTGTCTCACGTTTCTTGTAAAGACTCAATATATGGACTTGCCTCTGAAATGCCTCGGGGGTAAAACATCTACATTATTTCATTCAGTACTGACTAAAAAGGTGGCACCCCATGGAACCTACGAAAAAAGCCCGTTTGCCAAAACCTGATTGGTTAAAAGTGCGCGCGCCATCGGGCGATAACTACTCTCGAATTAAGAGCATGTTGGGAGAATTAAAACTGGCCACCGTTTGCCAAGAAGCTAAATGCCCAAACATGGGCGAGTGCTGGTCAGGCGGAACGGCAACGTTTATGTTGATGGGAGAAGTTTGCACGCGCGGCTGTCGTTTTTGTAACGTAAAAACAGGCAATGCAAAGTTAGGATTACCTCCGGTTGATCCGTTTGAACCCGAAAAAGTGGCTTATTCGATTTCGCAGATGGGGCTTCACTACGTGGTTATTACTTCGGTCGATCGCGATGATATGCCCGACCAAGGTTCTGATCATTTTGCCCGTACCGTGAAGACCATTAAAAAATTAGATCCAAAGTTAATCGTAGAAATTTTAACGCCTGACTTTCGCGGTGACGAAAAATTAGTGGCGCACTTAGCGGCCGCCCGCCCCGATGTGTTCGCTCACAATATTGAAACGGTCGAGCGCTTGACGCCTTCAGTGCGCGATCCGCGTGCGAAGTACCGCCAATCATTACGAGTGTTACAAGCGGTCAAAGAATTTGAAAAAGGTGTATTCACTAAATCTTCAATTATGTTGGGCTTAGGCGAAACCGATGAAGAAGTTTTGCAAACTTTAAAAGATTTGCGTGAAGTTGATTGTGACGTGGTTACTTTTGGTCAGTATTTGCAACCGACCGAAAAACATTTAGCGGTGATCGAGTATGTGACCCCATTAAAATTTGAGTACTGGCAAAAACAAGCTGAAAGCATGAGCTTTTTGTATGTAGCGTCAGGCCCTCTTGTCAGAAGCAGCTATCGTGCGGGAGAATTCTTCATGAAGGGCATCATCGAAAAGAAAAAGAAACAAGCAGCCGAGCAAGCAGCGGCAAGCGAATCGACATTGAATGTTTCATCGGACGAATTAAATAAAAATCAATCTTCAGAAATGAGAATCGTAAATGGCAACTGATGTAAAATTACCAGAACTAGGCGAAGGCGTTAGCGAAGGCGAATTAGTTAAATGGTTAGTTAAACCAGGCGACGTCGTTAAGCCCGATCAAACGGTCGCAGAAATCATGACGGATAAAGCAACAGTCGAAGTGCCCTCACCAGTTGCGGGCACTGTTAAAGAATTAAAATTTAAACCCGGACAAATTATTAAAGTTGAAAGCGTGCTGTTAACTTTAGATGGCGCGGGCACAAGTGCCTCAGCACCGACTGCTCCAGCGCAAGCGGCTAAGACTTCTGCTACCCTACCAGCGGCGCAAAGTGCCGCTCCGGCCGCTGCAAACGGCGCGGGTAAAATGGTCGACGTCAAACTTCCGGAACTTGGTGA
>JACMNA010000163.1 GCA_014378765.1 Bdellovibrio sp.
AGCATAAATGTCTGGTGAAACACCATGGAACGCTGGCGGCGTTCGCCTTTTTTCATGTACATCTCGCGCTTTTTTAATGAACTAATAAATTGCGCTGCTTGAAAGTAAGTTCCGGCTTCGGCCTTGAATACGCCCAATTCATCACGACAGAACAAAAGAAATTTTTCATTCTCGGCAAGCACGTTGATATCAAAACCTGATGGGTTAACCGTCCACAGATAAGCATGAAGTATGGCCGTGAATAATTCAGTTGTGTCGCTCAAGTTAAAACCAATATACGGAAGCTTTCGAATGAACCCTAAAAATTCTTCGCGCTGATGATGGTCTAAAAACATGGCGTGAAATGTTGGAATAACCGTTTCTAAAATTCCTAGATCGAAAAGTTCCATCAATGCCATTTCAATATGCGGCAGTCTAAAGAATTTAACCCATTCTTCGCGACGTCGTGGTGGGGCGCTACGCTTTAATTCTTCGCGATTAACCAGAATGGCCTCTCGTAGTGACGGCTCAATTGAAAATTGTAGTTTCTGTGAAAGCCGGATCGCACGCAACATGCGAATTGGATCTTCAATTAAGCGCGCTTTCGGATCGCCAATCATACGCAGTGAGTGGTCTTTGATATCTTGAAGGCCTCCGCAGTAGTCGACGATTTCCTCATCGATCGGATCGTAAAAAAGTGAATTAATCGTAAAGTCGCGACGGAAAGAATCTTCTTCGATGTTTCCGAAAAAATTCTCTTCGGCAAATTTGCTTTCGTCTTCTTCGGCCGCCGCCATTTCTTCAGCTAAAGCGGGCCTACGAAAGGTGGCGATTTCAAATATTTGGTCACCGCGCCGGGCGTGCACTAATTTAAATCGTCGGCCGATGATGAAACAGTAAGGAACCTTTTTTCGAACTTCATTCGGTGAGGCGTTCGTGGCGATGTCAAAATCTTTTGGTTTTAAATCAACCAATAAATCGCGTACGCCGCCGCCGACAAGGTACGCCTGAAAGCCGGACTCTTTCAGGCGTTTTAAAATTTGCACCGCTTGCGGATCGATTGCATTTTTTTGCGAGTGCAGTTTTTGAGTGTAGAGCTTCATCAGTGAAGCTTGATCTTGATTCGGCATCTTAACTTTTTAATTGAGCTTCGTTTTCAAGTCGAGTACTTAAAGTGCTGTGTTTCTGGAAAACTTTAATTATTCTATTTTAGGCACCAATACTTCAGACAGAATCGTCTTTGTGCACGGATTGATGGCCTTTTCGGCTAATTGGCGTAAAATTGCTTCGCGCATGGAAGCTGATTTTCAGTGCTTAATCTACGATCAGCGTGGGCACGGCCGATCTTTTAAACCTGAAGCCGGTTATTCGCCCGAAGTTTTTGCCGAAGACTTAGACAAGATTACCACCGAATTAGGTTGGACTTCTTTTCATTTAGTTGGGCATTCGATGGGCGGTCGCAATTCGATGGTATTTGCGTATAAATATCCTGAAAAAGTTCGTACTTTAACGATTGAAGATATGGGGCCCGATGCTGACCCCGGGATAAATAATTATTATCACCAAATGCTTGATAGTGTCCCCACTCCATTTGCAAATAAAGCGGCTGTTCATCAGTTTTTCGATACCGAATTTCTGCACAAGTTTCATCCTAAAGAGCCGCCCCAAGTTCTAATGCTATTCTTGCAAGCGAATTTAGAAGAAAAACCCGATGGCACTTACGATTGGAAGTTTTCGAAGCACGCCGTTTATGAAATAGCCCGCGAAGGTCACACGAAAGATCGTTGGCTAGAAGTCAGTTCGTTTAAAATGCCCGTATTATTAGTACGCGGAGAAAATTCGCACGTTTTAAGCGCAGAAACTTTTGAAAAAATGCAGCAAGTAAATCCAAATATCCAAGGCGTTGAAATTAAATCGGTGGGCCATTGGGTGCATTTTGAAAAATACCAAGAATTTATTTCGGAGCTTCGGCAATTTATCAATTTGCACAACGCATAATGCCTTCAAGCGTGACAGCAACTCGGCGATCAACTATCACTGGTTAGTCATGAACTACGCAGATTTAAACTTAGATTCTCATATTGTCGCGGCCATTTCAAAACTCAATTACGTTGAAATGACGCCTATCCAACAACAAACGATTCCGCTTATCTTAGCCGCCAAAGACGTGGCCGGATTAGCACAAACGGGCACCGGTAAAACGGCGGCGTTTTTAGTTCCTTTAATTGAACGAATTATGCGTACAAAAGAAGATCCTAATCACGAGCGTGCTTTTAAAGACTGGAACCCTAGAAGTTTTGTTTTAATTTTAGTTCCAACTAGAGAGTTAGCCGATCAAATTAATGAAAACGTAGTAAAGCTTGCGGATGGTACAGGTTTAAAAAGTTTTCCACTTTACGGCGGAACCGGTTACGACAAGCAAAAAGAAGCTTTAGCTTCGGGCTTGCAGTTTGTGGTTTCAACCCCGGGACGTTTGATTGATCTTTATAAAGAAAATTTCATCGATTTAAAACAAGTTCGCGCGATCGTGTTTGATGAAGCTGATCGTATGTTTGATATGGGTTTTAAAGACGACATGACTTACGTACTAGGTCGCGTGCCCCGTGACCGTCAGTTCTTAGTTTTTAGCGCGACCCTTAATTTTGACGTTTTAAATACCGCTTATCAATTCGGTGCCGAGCCCGTTGAAATCAATATCAGTCGCGATCAAGCTAAGGCTGATCACGTTAAAGATTTCATTATGCACTTAGGCCACGAAGAAAAGCCGCAGTTTTTACTTTCTTTACTGAAGAAAGAAAACCCTAAGCAGGCGATGATTTTTACTAATTTTAAGCACAACGTTGATAAAATTTCTTTATTTTTAATGAACAATAAAATTCCGGCGATGGGAATTTCTAGTTTAATGAGCCAAAGTCAGCGCAATACGGTTATTGAAAAGTTCAAGGCCGAAAATGATCAAAACATTTTAGTCGCGACCGATGTAGCCGCACGCGGATTAGATATTAACGGCGTTGATATGGTTGTTAACTACGAAATGCCTCAAGATGCTGAATCTTACGTTCACCGCATTGGCCGCACTGGGCGAGCAGGCCGTGAAGGAAAAGCGTTCTCATTTATTTGCGACCGAGATATTGATTCATTATCGCGCGTTGAAGAGTACACGAAGAAAAAAATCGACGTAGCCTTTTTAGAAGATGTCGATTTACAGAAAGATTTTAAAGCTTACTCGCATCACGATGCCGGATTTAATAATAAATTTGATCGTCCACAAAGATCAAGTGGCGGCGGTTCGCGAGATAGTCGTGGACGTGGTGGCGATCGGCCGCAAGCCGGCGGACGCGGCGGACCAAAGCGACCACCAGTTGAACGCAGCACCGGACCTGAATACAAAGCTGGAGCCAGCGGCGCACAACCTAACGGTGCGGTGAAAGCTCCGCATGCCGCGGGTGGCGAGAAGCGTTTCGATAAAAAACCCAATGGAGCAACGGTTCCAGTTAAAAAGTTTGAGCGGTCGCATAAGGCTGGGCCAAGTCCAATTACCCCTAAAGGTAAAGATGGCAAGCCAGTGGTTAGTGCTAAAAAATCACCGTCAAAAAATTTCCGTCAGACCACTGCCAATACCGGGTACAAAAAAGCCGCGCCAGCTTCAGTGGGACAGAAAATGAAATCCTTCTTCAGAAAAATATTTGGTTAGGAAAAAGTACTTAGCTAAAAGTTAAGTACTAGCGCCATTCGAAACCGCCAAGCACGCGGTTACAAGTAATAACCGTTTTATCAAATTTCTCGAATGTATCAATACAAGTCGCTAGAACTAGTTTATCGCCTTTGTGATAAAAAACTTGGCGTGACTTTGTTTGCTTATTTTTTTGAGTTAAATCAACAATCACCGAAGGCGTAATTGTTTTTTTGAAAGACTGCAGTCCGGTCACTTCAAAGCCGTACTGATTATAATCGCGCAAGTATTGGCGTACATATTTTTCTAAATCCGTTTTCATCGGAACCTTTTCAGTTCTAATCGTTAATATAGATCGAGCTAATTGATTGGCCGGGCCAATTTCAAGTGATTGTGAATCTAAGTCCGAACTATTTTTATAAATCCAATTAGTTGGCATGGTGCCTAGTTTGAAACCCAGTTGGCTCATGGCTAAACTATTATTTGGAGTATTAACAATGGAAGAGCCCGCTAGCGGATGGGGGGCGGCAAATGCGAGTTGAAATAGAAAAGCTAAAACGCAAGTGATCATTGATTAATAATAAGTTATTTTTCAATAAATTTCAAAATTTTACTCATAAGGCTAGTTGGGTTTATTTTTTTAACCTGGCTAAGTGGCACCCATTCTCCTGGACCCATTGATTTCAGCGAAGCTTTTTCGATTTTTATGAATATATCGTATTTGGTCACACCGTGTTTGATATCGTACGCCGTTGGTTTTTTAAAGGTAATCTCGGCTTTGCCTGCCGGAAACATCATATTTTTCAGAAAGGGCGTTGCAGTATTTGGTTGCATGAAAATTTGATCATTTTTAATTAACGGGTTCAGCGTCCAATTCCACATTTGAAATTGCTGTTTAGGTTTAGACAGCGGTAGTAATTGCGTAATTCCTTTATTAAAGGCGACGCATTCTTTATTCCAGGGGCACATTAAACATAAGGGACGTTGCGGGGTGCAAATAGTTGCGCCCAATTCCATAAGGCCTTGGTTCACTTCTGAACTTTTCTCAGTATTAGCTAAGGCGTCTGAAAGATCTTGTAACGGTTGTTTTTCTTTTTTCTCCCACCATTTTAATTTTAATCCGTAGTAACGAGTCAGCACGCGAATGACATTGCCATCAAGTACGCCGACGGGTTCGCCAAAGGCAAGGCTTGCTACCGCACGCGACGTGTAAGGGCCAAAGCCAGGAAGTTCTAAAAGTTCGGCGGCGTTATTAAAAAAACCTTTTTGGGCTAATACTTGTGCCGCCTTATGAAGATTGCGCGCACGAGAATAATAACCCAGGCCGGCCCACATTTCGATGACTTCACCAACGCTTGCGGTCGCAAGTGATTTGACGGTTGGAAAGCGAGTTAAGAATTTTTCGTAATAGGGAATAACGGCAGTTACCGTTGTTTGCTGCAGCATCACTTCAGAAATCCAAATGCGGTAGGGGTCGCGACTACGGCGCCATGGCAGAGCTCTTTTATTCTCTTCGTACCAAGTGATTAATTTGCGCCGAGCGTTCTTCGTTTCTAAACTCATGACACGTGACTTTAATTGATAAAGCGTTTGTAACCAACTGTATTTTTGCAGATAATGTTCGTATGAACAATGAATATAAACAAATGAGTGGGCGCGAATTTCCTAGATTTTCAGGTATAAAAACTTTCTTCCGTTTGCCGATTGCAAATATTCAAGACAATTTTGATGTGGCATTATTTGGAATTCCTTACGACGGCGGTGTTTCTTATCGGCCGGGGGCACGTTTTGCGCCCTCACACGTTAGAGAATTTTCGAGCTTAGGTCGCGGTTTTCATATGTCGCGCGCCATGCAGGTGTTTGAAAAAATGCGCGTGGCCGATGTGGGCGACTGTTCAACGGTGCCCATCGACCAAGCTCAGACTTACGAAAAAATTGAAAAGTTTGTTGGTGATATTGTAAAAACAAATAAAAAATTTATTTCCGTGGGTGGAGATCACTCGACGACGTTACCTGTTTTACGCGCGCTTCGAAAAAAATATAACGAACCCCTTAATTTTATTCACTTCGACGCACACATGGATACGTATCCGGCGGCTTGGGGTTGCGAGTACCATCACGGGGCGTTCGCACGTCATTCGGTTGATGAAGGCTTAGTAAATCCAAAGCAAATGATGCAAATTGGAATTCGTGGACCCTTAGCTGGCGCAGATGATCTGAACTTTGTTAAAAAAAATAATATTCACGTTGTGACGGTTGACGATGTTCGTGAAAATTCACTCAGTGAAATTATTAAAAAATTTCCGGTGTTCAAAGGGCCTACGTACATTAGTTTTGATATCGATTGCTTAGACCCAGCTTACGCACCAGGCACCGGAACACCCGTGCCTGGTGGATTAACCACTTACGAAACGCAAAGAATTTTGCGCGGCCTTAAAATTGAAAATTTAGTCGGTGCTGATATCGTAGAAGTGTCGCCGCCCTATGATACGTCGGGCATTACCGCTTTAGCAGCGGTTGATACCATGTTTGAATTATTATGCTTAATGGGGGAAAATAAATGATTGAATATATTTTAGCTTGTACTTTATGGGCGGCTCCCGATGTAGTTAATGTTCAGGTGCCGGTGAATGAATACGCCATGGCCACTATGCAAGAAACTATTGGTAATTTTGAATTTGACGCTGACGTGGTCGAAGATCGGATGAATTCGGTAACAATTATTTATAAACCCACCGAAACCAAAGCGATGGCTTATTCAGCCGCCGATTACACGCAAAGAGCCTTAACCGTAAAACTTGATACGGCTCAGAAGCAATCAAGCCTAGATTGTGAAATAAAACCCAAATGAAAAACGAAACGGCAATCTTAGCGGCGGGTTGTTTTTGGGGTGTCGAAGAACTACTGCGCGCCTTACCCGGCGTGACTAAAACCGAAGTCGGCTACTGTGGTGGTGGCGCTGAAACGGCATTGTATAATAAAGTCAAAACCGGCACCACGAACCACGCGGAGGCGGTCAAAATTATTTTTGATTCAGAAAAAATTAGTTATGAAACTTTGCTGCTAGCTTTTTTCAAATTACATAACCCGACCACGAAAAACCAGCAGGGTAACGATATCGGTTCACAGTACCGATCGGCCATATTTTGTGTGTCGCCAGAGCAAAAAGCGACGGCCGAAAAAGTAAAAGTATCGGTGGAGGTTTCTGAAAAATGGGGCAAGCCCATCGTAACCGAAATTATTGCGGCGCAACCGTTTTACTCGGCCGAAGATTATCACCAAGATTATTTACAAAAAAATCCGGATGGTTACACATGCCATTACTGGCGCGAGTAGCGCGATTGCCTCTTTACTATAATTCACTTCTCTTTATCGACGAAGGCGGCCATCTGCTGCCACAACTTTGGATTTAAAATTTCACTGCCGATCATGTAAACGGGTTCGTGTTCTTTTGCTTTACCGCGTTTCGCTTCGGTTGGTAGAAATCCGGTGCCGCCTATCTTGCTAAACCACTCGCGGCGCATCGCTAATGAGTTTGTGATCAGAACGTGCTTAAAGTTATCAAATTCTTTTTTGTGGGCACGGCCGTATTCAAAACTAGAAAGCACGGCGTAGTCTTTATCGGTCTGGATTTTCTCGAGCACCTGAAAGCCTAATTCCTTAAAAAATTTAAATTTTTGACGGCCCGGTGATTTGGAAGTGAAAATAAGATCTAAATTTCCCGACATAAAATGGGCCTCTAGCTCATTGAGGTCATAAATCTCAATGAAAATTTTAGATACACCTACATCGGTGAAGCAGTGCTGGCAGGCATCCATCGCAAAACTAGAAAGCCCCTCTAAGGTCCCAATATGCAATTCGCCAATCATTTGATTTTGACTGAAGCCCATTAACTCGCCCTCAAGGCGTTTGATTGATTTTTCAAACATATTTGATAATTCATACGCTACGGGCGTCCAACCCGATTTGCGCTTGGCCGAACGGTCTAACAAGACAATTTTTAATTCTTCTTCTATCTTCATGATGATGCGTGATAGTTGTGGCTGACTCAGTCCTACGTGCATGGCGGCGCCCGACAAATTTTTAAAGTGTACCGATTTGGCTAACACGCCTAATTCATAATAAATTTGCTGCATAAATTCTACCTCACGACTTTTTAATATAATTTATAAAAGCAACAATACCTAAAGCCGCCGCCAAAATGTAGCCGATTACGCTGAAAGCCGGTAAACCGCTAATAAGCCACGGCGACGGGTGCGGATAAATCATCGAGCTAGCAATTATTAACGACGCGATGATAATTCCTAAAAATAATAAGTTAAATGAAACCTCGACGCTGCGGCGAAGTTCGTCGATTCCGTCGACGTGTATTTTAGAACGGTACTGAGGAGAATTAAATCTTCGCAGAATTAAACTAAGCTGACGTGGAAGCGCGCTTAAAAAACCACGCGATTCGCGAAAGATCATGGTGGCTTCATCCATTAACCGGGTAGGTTCAAATTGGTGTTTAGCTACTTCGCCGACCATTGATAACGTGTAATGCAAGAAATCAAAGTCAGGAACGATTCTTTGACCTAGGCCCTCGATTGAAACGATCGATTTAAAAAACATTAGCAGTTCGGTTGGTACAATTAAGCCGTGCCGCGCGGCTACGTTAGTTGAGCTTAATAAAATTTTACCAACGTTCATATGTTTTAGCGTTAAGCCATAGTACGGCGAAATCAGCGCCTGCAGTTCTTTCGCAAATAAATCAACATTCACCGAATCAGAAAAAGGTGCCAGTTCAACGTATTCATAAGCTAAACGGACATAATCTTCTTTAGAAAGTGCAATCAGCATATTTACAATGGCACTTTGGGTTTTTGAATTTAAGCGCCCCACAACGCCAAAATCGATTAAGCCAATTTGGTTATTAGGAAAAACAAAAAAGTTACCGGCATGCAGGTCACCGTGAAAAAAACCGTCAATAAAAACCATTTTTAAGTACGCCCGTAAACCTACTTTAATAACCTCTTCGCCCGAAACGCCAGATTGTTGTAAAGCATCTTCTTGGCTAAGCCTTCGGCCTTCAAGTTCATCCATGGTTAATACGCGCTCCGTAATTAAATCGAAATACACTTGCGGAATTTGCACGTGGGGTTCGGATTTGAAGTTTTCGCGCATTTTGCGAATGTTATTGGCTTCCACGACAAAATTTGTTTCAAGTTCTAAAGTTTTAAAATATTCATCGACCATGCCAATCGGATTGTAAGGCCTAATCTCGGGAATATACTTTTCTAAAAGTTCAGCAATGAAATAAAGTACATTCAAGTCATCATTAATAACTTGAACTAAGCCGGGCCGCTGAATTTTGACGACGACTTTTTTACCATCTGCTAAAGTGGCGCGGTGAACTTGGGCGATGCTAGCCGAGCCTAAAGGCATCGGTTCAAGCGTGGCAAATTGCTTATTCCAATCGGGTCCGAACTCTTCGCTTAATACTTGTTGAACCGTTTTAAAATCAATCGGCTGAACTTGATCATGCAGTAAAGACATCTCTTCAATGTAATCAGGCGGAACTAAATCGGGTCGGGTTGCAAGTAACTGACCGAACTTTACAAACGTCGGACCCAGCTCTTCAAAACTTAATTTAAGGCGCGTGGGAACCGACAAATGCTCTTGATTATTCTGACGGGTGCCGGGGCGTAAGAATTTACCTAGATTTATTCGTTCGACGAGATTTGTTAGGCCGTGCTTTGCGAACACCGCCAGAATCGTCCGAAGGCGAGCGGCGTTTTTCAGAGTTCTTCCGATTTTCAGCGGACTTAAAAGCGGGCTTTGCGACTGATTTCTCTTCATTCGGCGAACCTTTCTTCTTCTGATCTAAATAATCGGAAAGCGATGAATAACGGGGCTTCGGTTCATAGGCTGAACCCGTCGCCACAGGCTTAGCGGTTATTTCATCTGGTACAGACTTAGAAAATAACGAGCGAATAAAAGATTTTTTTTCGGGAGGAATCAACCTTGGTTCGCTTTTCGTATAACCAGATCCTGGTTTTTTTTCGAAGCGTGCGGGTTCTTTCTCTTTATTAAATGTTGAACCTGACGAAGATTTTTTAAAACTTTTCTTGCCACCTTGCGCCGACTTTTCGTCTCGACCCGAACGGTTGCCGCCACGTGAAGGCCGTCGCGAGTTCTCGTTAGATTCTTCACGCGGTTCTTCGCGACCACTTGAGCGCGAGCGGCCGCGGCCCCCCTTGGCTTGAGCCTGCGGTGCGCGTGGTTCATTATTACGTACGGATCCATCAGAAGGCCTTTTACTTGCGGGACGCGCATTTACTGAGCGTTCGGTTTTTTGCATACTATTTTTATCAAGCACAAAATTAATTTGACCTTGTTCGATATCAACTAAGCTAACCGTAACGTTCAGCGGGTCGCCCATCGTATAAGAGAAGCCAGAACGTTTTGCCGAAAGGGTTAAATTCTCTTCGTCAAACTCAAATTTTTCTTTGCCTAAATCATCTAAGCGAATCAAGCCATCAATATTAAATTGACGAAGCAAAACGAAAACGCCAAATTTTGTGACCGAGCTAATAATTCCTTCAAACGTATCGCCCACCATCTTTTGCATGAAGCGCGCTTTTTTAATGGCTTGAATTTGACGTTCGGCCTTTGCGGCCTTTTGTTCGGTCGCAGATAGCCACGTGCCCGCCGTCGCTAAATCTTCTTCGGGAATTAAATGGTACTGACCATTTTTTAAAATCTGACTTTTGATCAAGCGATGTACGATTAAATCGGGATACCGTCGAATTGGTGAAGTAAAATGAGTGTAAAAATCAAAGCCCAATCCGAAGTGACCTAAATTTGTTTGCGTGTACTTGGCTTGGCTCATCGAACGTAAAGTTAAAATATGAATGATTTGCGCTTCTGGCTTACCTTCAAACTCTTGCAGCATGCGGGTCAGACGTTTTTGTAATTTACCGCCGCCTAATGATGCTTGTGAGCCCATGTTCTGCATGTATCTTTGAAGTAGTTCAATTTTTTCTTCTCCGGGCTCTTCGTGAACTCGATAAATGGCGGCAATTTCTTTCTGCGCAAAAAACTTAGCTACAGCCACATTCGCCGAAAGCATCATCTCTTCGATCAGACGATGTGCAAATAAACGCTCTGACTTGATAATGTCAACGGGCTCGCCCGACCCATCGATTACTAATTCTGTTTCGGGCACTTCTAAATCTAAAGAACCTTCTTTAAATCGTTTAGCCATAAGTACTTTGGCTAAATCTGCGCTTTTAAAAATATTTTCTTTTACGTGATCTAACTTCTTAGCCACCTCAACGTTAATTGAAGATTTTCCGGCGGCCCCATCAAGTAATTCTTGGGCTTCGCCGTAAGTGACGCGCGCTTTACTTTGAATTACGCCTTCATAGAACTGCGTGGTTTTCATTTCACCGTTAAAATCAAAAGTCATATCGGCGACTAGTGCTAGGCGGGGAACGTTCGGCATCAACGAGCAAAGCCCGTTACTAATTGCTTCCGGTAACATAGGTATTACAAAATTAGGAAAGTAAACTGAATTTCCGCGTTCGTAGGCTTCTTGATCCATCGAAGTTTTTGGCTTTACGTAGTGGCTAACATCGGCAATGGCCACGTACAAGTGAAAGCCGTCGCTTGTCATTTCCGTTAAAATCGCATCATCAAAATCTTTCGCCGTGGCGCCGTCGATTGTTATTATAGGCAAATGTCGTAAATCTTTACGATTCACAAAATCTTTTTCAACTGGGTTTGAATTAAAGTGTTTTGCTTCTTCTAATGTAGCGGCCGAAAAATGATCGGGAATATTTTGGGTAATAACAACTCGTTTAATATCATTAAGTGGATCTTTTGCATCGCCAATCACTTGCACGACTTCGCCTTCGAAAGGTCCTTGATCTGGAAACATCACGATGCGAGCTTCAACCAATTCTCCTTCTTTGGCATTCATCGATTGATCCATCGGTATTTTTAAATCTTGTCCCCAGCCGCGCCCTTCATCTTTAATGAAGCCCCAGCGTTCAGACTGTTTATAGAATTTTCCGGCCACACGTTTTTGCGAACGTTCTGTAATATCTATAATTACTCCGCGAAATCGTCCATCGCGTTCTTTTTCAACCGCTAAGGTCACGCGGTCGTTCGTCATCGCCGACTTCATCGCATTCTGCGGAACGTAAACGTCGGGGTGCTCTTTATCATCCGGAATAAAAAATCCAAATCCATCCGGATGTCTTTTAATAAATCCACTCAGTGTTTTATTTTTTAAATTCATATTTTAATTCAAGTCCTTTTCGAATCTGCTTGCTAGCTTTTTGCTATACTATTTTTGAATGATAAATAACATGTTCTAAACAATTTCGATAGAGTCCCTAGGTTCTAGACCACAATATCTAGTAACTTAACCAAGCAGGACCACCAATTTAACTAGTTAACTGTATATGAGCTAGACCTTCGGCTAGATAATGACCCACCGCGCCTTAAGCGAACGCGTCAAGTATTGTGCGCGGGGATTATAGACAAGCAGTCCTTCGCATAACCAGCAAAAAGTTCTTAAAATTCAGAATTAAAAAAAAGAAAACATTCGCCGCAACTTCGCGCTAGCAATGGGTTTCATTGATTTTTTTATTTTATTTATTCAGTGCTAGATTCTAAAAAAAACAAATTTTTTTTAGTCCAGATGCTGAAAACACACACAGATTTTGTGATGTGTTTTGTACACATATTATTACAAACTTAGCGTGGCTAAAGATGTGCGGTGTAGGAAGGTAAAACTTTTTAAGTTGCGTTTGAACTAAGGCCTCATTACGATTTGAGCCATCAGTAAACGAAAAACATAATTTGCACTTAACGAAAGGACGCAAAATGAAAAA
>JACMNA010000023.1 GCA_014378765.1 Bdellovibrio sp.
GCTTTCGCAATATCGGACGGCACATTGTAGTAGCTAGCAAAGATTTGCAGATTTTCTAAAGAGTTAAAATCAACATCAAGACCATCTTCTTGCGGAACGACGCCAATTTTAGATTTGATGATTTTAATGTCGGTGCGAGCGTTAAGCCCTAAAATGAAAAGATCCCCTTTGGTGGGGATCACGTGGCCATAAATCATTTTCATCGTTGTTGATTTGCCGGCGCCGTTGGGACCTAAAATTCCAAAACATTCGCCGGGCTTGATTTCAAAAGAAATATTTTTGACCGCCGGAACACCATCAAAGTCTTTTGCAAGATTCTGGGCAACTACGGCGTTCGTCATATTCGTCATTACAGCTATTTGCTACTTTTAGGACGTTTATGTGGATCTAATTCTTTTACACGAAGACGGATTGTCTTTGGCGTTACTTCGATTAATTCCGTTTCTTTAATCCATTCCATCGCAAACTCTAATGTCATTGGCTTAACCGGTGTCACGCGAATGGCTTCGTCTGAACCCGACGCTCGAACGTTAGACATTCTTTTTGCTTCTTGAATATTAACAATCATATCATTGTCTTTAGCATTTTCGCCGACGATCATACCTTCGTAAACGATATCACCATCATTCACAAACATTCGGCCACGCTCTTGCTTATTCCAAATTGAGTAGGCGTTGGCTTCACCCTGACGATCTGAAATCATCGCGCCGTTGATGCGAGAATTGATATCGCCACGGTAATCATCATAACCATCAAAGTTCGTATTTAATAAACCAGTACCACGAGTATCCGTTAAGAATTCAGAACGGTAACCAATCAAGCCACGCGAAGGAATTCTAAATTCTAAACGTGTACGACCCGTTCCTTTTTGAACCATGTTGGTCATAACACCCTTACGTTGACCTAACTTCTCAGTCACGGCTCCAACATAAGGATCTTCAATATCGATTACAGCGTGCTCGAATGGCTCTAATTTTTTACCATTGACCATTTTGAAAATAACCTGAGGCTTTGAAACTAATAACTCGAAACCTTCTCGGCGCATTTGTTCAATCAACACACCCAGCTGTAATTCGCCACGGCCAACAACTTTAAATGCGTCTGTCTGTTCGGTTTTTTCCACGCGGATTGATACGTTATAAAGTAATTCTTTATCAAGACGCTCTAAAATTTTTCTAGAAGTAACTTGCTTACCTTCTTGGCCAGCGTAAGGTCCGTTATTGACCGAGAAAATCATTCCAACCGTAGGCTCATCAACCTTAATACGTGGAAGAATTTGTGGATTCGTCGCAGATGTGATTGTGTCACCGATTGTAAAATCTTCGATACCCGCGATAATCGCCATGTCGCCCGCGCCAATTTCTTGAACGGGAACTTGAGAATTCACGAAATATTGAAACAACGCCGAAACTTTAACTTTTTTCTGAGTGTTTTCTTGAATACAAAGAATGTCATCGCCGACCTTTACAGATCCGCCGCGCATACGACCCATTGCTAAACGACCTACGTAATCATTGTAACCAACGTTAGAAACCATTAACTGCAATGGTGCATCTTCAACAATTGTCGGAGGGGGAACTAATTCAACAATCGCATCATATAAAACATTTAAATTTCCAGTGTTAACCGCTGGGTCTAATGTCGCCATACCTTCACGCGCGATCGCGTAAATTGTATGAAAGCTACATTGCTCTTCATTGGCTTCAAGATCGATGAATAAATCGAAAAGTTCATTGTGTACGTCTTGAATTCGCGCGTCCGAACGATCGATCTTATTAATAACAACGATGACTTTAATATTTTGCTCTAACGCTTTTTTCAAAACGAAACGAGTTTGCGGAAGTGGACCTTCAGAAGCATCGCAAAGTAAAATCGCGCCATCAACCATGTTAAGTACGCGTTCAACTTCTCCACCGAAGTCACTATGCCCGGGCGTATCGACGATATTAATTTTAATATCTTTGTAAGTGAAAGATGCGTTCTTGGCCGCAATTGTAATTCCGCGTTCTTTTTCTAGATCCATCGAATCCATCAACCGTTCTTCAACCGCTTGGTTTTCACGAAATGTTCCAGCTTGGCGAATCAAGTGATCAACGAGAGTTGTTTTACCATGATCGACGTGGGCTATAATTGCGATATTTCTGATTTTCTTTGGATCTTGCATCTTCTTTTCCTTCTTAGCCGTCTTCTAACTAGCCATGCCCACCCATAAGGAATTCCTCATGGCTGGTGTCTTCTTGTTCTATTGTTCCGATCGAATTGAAGAAGTCTAGCGCAACAGATAGCACTTCGTCATTATTCTTGAGTTGAAATATGGACTTACGAAAGGCCGATGCCCCGGGATAACCAGTTGAGAACCACGAAGCGAACTTTTTAAGCTGAATATTAGTAATATGCTCTTTACTATGCGCACGAATGGCGTCGTTCAAATCCTGAAAAATTCCAGCATAGTTTCGCTTGAGATCGGTCCTTAAGGGCTCATTTTTCCAGAGCGAAAGCGCGTCGGCAAATATAAGTGGGTTCTTAAGGGCTCCGCGGCCAATAAGTACGCCGTCACATCCTGACTCTTTCAATCTAGAAACAGCTTTTTGTGGAGTAAGTATATCGCCGTTACCTAAAACTGGAATTTTAGTTTTGTTTTTTACTTCAGTAATAAAATCCCAATCAGCTAGACCCGCATAGCCCGCGGCCCGCGTTCGCCCGTGAATGGCGACCCACGTTATTCCTTCGTCGTACGCCAAATTACAAACATCGGCGGCGTTTCGCATTGAATTGTCCCAACCCGTCCGAATTTTTATAGTCACCGGAATTTTTACCGCCTTCACACAAGCTGAAAGAACTTTCTGCATTGCCGGTAAATCTTTAAGCATCGCCGAGCCCGCACCCTTTTTTACAACTTTAGGAACCGGGCAACCGAAATTTAAATCAACGAAATCGGCGCCATCTGCTTCGGCGATCTGCGCTCCGCGCGCAATGACGCCGGCGTCTTCTCCAAAGAATTGAATGCCTACTGGCCGTTGGCTTTCGTCAAAGCTCATGAGCGCGCGCGTGCGTTCAGATTTGTATTCTAATCCAGTGGCCGAAACTAATTCCGTAACCACCACGCTAGCGTCTAACTTGCGCATAAAACTACGAAAAGCGTGGTCAGTAATTCCGGCCATTGGCGCCAGTACAAATGGGTTTTTTTTGAGAGCCTCTAGAGGGTGAATGCGCATGTCGAAGGTATGGCAAACGCTGCAAAAAAGGTCAATTGATTCAACGAAAACCGCTATTAAATAAGCCAAAATGGGTATCGGTCACATTAGGAAACTTTTGCTAGTGACCGATACCCATTTTTCTTTGTTTGAAGGATTAATCGTTTAAAAAAGTAATTCGGTTTTCGGTCTGACGTGGAGCCTTAGGTGGGTTGTGGTCAGGATAGCCAAGCACGACGCCACATAAAAGCTCAAGTTCGCCTTTTTTGTATTCTTCCAGTTCGGTGATTCCTAAGAAGTGGTCGACATCTTTTTTTATCTCTAGCGGAGCCCCCATCGTACAGCAGCCTAGCCCCTCCGCGACGCATGCTAGATTAATATTTTGCACGGCCATATAAACGCTGCCGATGCTGGTGAGGTATCGCTCGTCAGTTGAATTATGTGAATAGGCAAATATTAAAACTGGAGCCTCACCTAAGGTGTAAAAAAATCTTTGCGTGAATTCGTACAATGAAGGTTTAAGCCTTTGTTGTAAAATGTCTTTGATACCTGCCCATGACTTTTGCGAATGCTGCAAATATTCGTCACGCTTTTTACCTTGAACAACAAAGAAGCGCCAGTTTTGACGATTCTTTCCCGATGGCGCGTGCGTTGCGGCTTCAAGAATGCGATTTAGTACATCTGCCGGCACTGGTTGATTCTTAAATTGCCGGATCGACTTACGAGAGCGCACTAATTCATAGAAATTATCACGGTTTATTTGACCCATGTAGATGATTATAACAAGATATGACTAGATGACGACAATCGAAAAAACCGTAAATTCAAAAAATCGCAAAATCATTTTTTTATTTTTGGCTCTTGCTATCTTGATTGCGGTGCTTTCGTCGTTACCGGCGGTACAAAAACTTGTACAACCCATGCTGCAGGCACCTTCGCGTCAAATTTTAGCTAAAGTTTCAACCGTGAATGGCATTCGTTCAGTGCAATACTTAATTTTAAAAGTAAAAGACAGCTCAGGATTACAAATCGAAATTTATCAAGTTAACCCAGATACTTTGAAACAAGAGCTCCGCCAAAAATTTGATTTAACTCAAGACGGTGACGCTTACATGACGATTAATAAAAATTCTTCTAATTTAGCACTATCAGATATTGATCATGATGGTCATTTAGATATCTTAGCGCCTTCGGTAGATCGCAATGGCAACTTAAGGCTGAATACATTCCGCTTTAATTCGGACCTACAAAATTTTGAGCCGTATTCCCAATCAAGCGATGTTCAGCCCGCAGAATAATTATTTCTTGGCGGCGGGCTCAATTTTTTTAAGATCACGCCAAGATTTTCCCGCGCGCGCTTTAGCGTTTACTTGAAAAGATTGCACCGCTTTATTATGATTTTCATAGGTTTCAGAAAATACGTGCGTTCCATTATTCTGACTAACAAAAAATAAATATTTTGTTCTAGCCGGTTGCAAAGTCGCTAGCAAAGCCTCTTTGCCTGGGTTTGATATTGGCGTTGGCGGTAAGCCATAGTTTGTATATGAATTATAGCGGGTAGGAGTTAATAAATCATTCTTCGAGATATTCTTTGGCATATGTCCGAGCTTCATCGCTACACCGTAAAGAACCGTGGGATCCGTTTGCAGTTTCATTTTTTTAACTAAGCGATTATGAAAAACTGAAGAAACCAAAGGGCGCTCAAAGCCTGCGCCCGTTTCTTTTTCAACGATACTGGCGAAAGTGACGATCTCGCGCCTCGACCACTTTGTTAATTTTGAAGCGGGTTCAATTTCTTTCCATACTGTTAGAAAGCGTTTCACCATTTGGGCGACGATCATTCTGGTGGTATCGAACTTTGTAATTTTATAAGTTTCGGGGTAAAGATAGCCTTCAAGGCTTTCGACTTCTTCGCCCAAAGTTGATTTGATAAATTCTTTATCGCGCACAAGGGCTAAGAATTCTTCTTTTTGACCAAAGCCGCTTTTTTCGATGATGTCACTGATATCAAAAATACTAAGTCCTTCAGCCACCGTAAAGTTTCTGGCGACACTTTTACCTGAAATAATAACCGAAAGAATTTCATCAGGCGCCATCGAGCGATTCAGTGAATATTCGCCCACTTTTAATTTTGAGTTCAATTTCTTCAAACGCGCGTAAAATAAAAAAATAGGCCCATTTCGAATAAGCCCGTGCTCTTGAAGGCTATTGGTAATTTGCGTAATATTTGAACCCGGGCTAACATCAAATAAAACTTCGGTCGCATCATCGCTCATCGGAGTTTTAAGAGTTTGATGACCGAAAAATAATACCATAATTGACAACGCCGCTAGTAAACTAGCGAAGCTAATGAAAATAACTTTGAACTTATTCGTCAAGACTGACTCCTGGTAATAACTTGGTCTTATCTAAACCGGTTGGATCTTCAAGGCTTGCGACGGGAACCGTACAGTATTGAATTGCAAAATGAGCCGATGGTCGATCGTTACCCGATTTACCCATGCCACCAAATGGTAGACGCGAACTTGCACCGTTAGTTGTTCGATTCCAATTTAATAATCCAACACGAGCTTTTAAAAGCGCCGTTTCATAAAGTTCTTTATTTTTACTAAAAAGCGCCATGACTAAACCATAACCGGTCGAGTTAACCATCTCGATAGTTTTTTCAAAATCACTCGAGCGGTAAATGGCGACGTTAGGGCCAAAGATCTCGGTTTTTTGATAGACTGAATTCTCGTCGTAACTTTTCACTAAATGAATACTTGGCGTTACGTAATGCCCTTTATGTTCAAGTTCTAAAACTTTTCCGCGCATTAAACTTTCACAGTTTTCACGGTTGGCCATTTCTTGAAAGCGAATGTACTTATCGACCGCGGGTCCATTAATTAACGGACCCATAAATGGATTTTTTGACCAATGGCCAATTGTTAATTTTTTGGCGGCTTTATAAAAGCGATCGGTAAATTGATCGGCAATTTTATCATGTAAGATCACGCGCGAAGTGCCCGAGCAACGCTGGCCCGTCGACATGTAGGCGCCCACTAAAGTTTCATAAATGGCTTTATCAATATCGGCGTCTTCCCATACAACCGTGGCGTTCTTGCCGCCCATTTCAAGCGCTAATATTTTCCAATAGTGATTCAGAGTTTCTTGTTTAATTTTTAATCCAACTTCATAAGAACCTGTAAATAAAATTCCATCCACTAACTCGTGGGCGACAAGCTTACGCCCGGTTTCGGCTTCACCGTGAACTAAGTTAAAGACTCCGGGAGGAAACTCTGCTTTTTCAATCATCTGGGCGTACAACTGGGCTACGGCGGGCGTTTGCTCGGAAGGTTTGTAAACCACGGTATTACCTGAAATCAAAGCCGGAATAATGTGGCCATTCGGTAGATGCGCTGGAAAGTTAAAAGGACCAATAACCGCCATCACGCCACGTGACCGGTAGCGAATGACGCCGTCAACGTGGGGAAGGGCATTCGTAATTCTTTCTTCTTGAATCAATTTGAGTGATTCATTCAAAGTCACATCAACTTTGGCGGCTAAAGCTTTGGCCTCGGTTGTTGCGTCCCATAAAGATTTGCCGGTATCGCGCGCAATTAATTCGGCCATTTGCGATTCGTGCGCAACAAAAATTTCGCGCAATTTTAATAAGTAATTTTTTCGATCGTTGAGCGGTAACTGTGCCCAACCCATGTAAGCATTTTTTGCGGCCGTCACGGCGCGGTCGACGTTTTCAAGTTTGTATTTAACGTCTAAAACAAAGTCGCTTAAATCACCGGGGCTAATATCTTTAAATTGGCCATCAGTTTTATCACTCGTGATAAATTTTCCGTTAATAAAATCTCCGGCAAATGGAACTGTTTTTAAACTCATGTTAACCTCACATCTAAACTCACATCTAACATCATATCTGCTTTCTTCCGTATTCAAGTGGTGATACAAAAACTTCTTGGTCGATATCGGCTTTTAATAGATCGCGAGATTTTGTAGGTATCGATATAACCCCATCACGAATCTCATATCCGGTCATCACACAGCGAAAATCTTCAGAACCAATTCCTACTAACCCTTGCGCTTTAAACTGCGAATCCTTCATTTCGGTTAAACGCAACTTTTTACCCAACTTGATTGGTAAAATTTCTTGCGTTTCGGCCCCGTAGTGGGGGCCGCCGTCAAATGGGTCAACTTCATCAAGATACGTAAATCCAATACTTTCTAATAAATGTTGGGCTGGCTTCGTGGCTTCGCCAACTCGACCGATTACCAGCCGCGCCTTCGCATCTAGTAAGCTCATATAAATATCTTCTTCGGGAAATAGTGATTCAATAAATTCTTTATTGGTTTGCGAAAGTAGATCGGCTTCTTGATAAGGCAGGCCCGTAAATCGGCGACCTAATGCTTCCCAGAATTCACTTCGACCTTCTTCGGTTAACGGCGGAGTTAGCTCACAAAGCACCCGTTTTTCAAAACGATCAGGGTTTAGGCCCATATATAAAAATCGACTTAAAGAAATTTGTTTTCCTAATCGCTCGGGTCGGCGGCGGTATGATTTCTCAACTAGTAAGCCACCAATTTCAGTTGGCCCATCGGTGTCTAACTGAAAGCGAAGTACCTGATGAATAAAGCCAATGCCTAAATCTTGCGAGAAATGATCGCGTTTTAAAATTTTAAAATAAGAATGCGGCGCTTGCTCATTACCATGTTTTGCAATAATTAATGAGCTGCCGACAACAAAGTTTTCTTCGGTATCTTCGATTACAAAAATATATTCGGCCTTGTCTTTATCAAGTTCGCCCGCAAAAGACTTCTCGCTGCGTTCAATTTTTTCAGCAAGGACTTTACGGTCACCAGGCAAATTTAGTAAATTAAACTGTTTAGCTAAATCTGTTAGCTGAATTAAATCATGACTCCTAACGGCACGAACTACGAAACTCATAAACAAAACCTTTCGACCATTTGCTGGTAAAAATAAGTCGCTTTTTCAAGATCTTCAATTTTAACATGTTCGGCCGGAGTATGCACATTGGCTTCACGAACCCCTGCGCCAATACAGATACATTCAATATTGAGGCGCGTAAACAGACTGGCTTCATTCGTTGAAGCCAATGAAATGCATTTAGGCTCTAAACCCATTTTTTCTAAAACCGCCTGCGCCGCACGCACCAGCACTGAACTATCGGGCGTTCGAAAGGGTCTTTTGTAATCAGTGATGCGAAATTGTGCGCCGCACTCTTCGCAAACCGTCTGGATTTTTTTCATCCATTTTTCGTACTGTTCTTGCGTAACGTTTGGTAAAATTCGACAAGAACCGCCAATTAAAATACTATCTTCAAAGGTTCGAATCAGCCCAATACTTAAAGTCGAGTGCGATGGTTCAAACTCAGCATCTTCAAACTGCTGCATATCTATTTCAATTTCTTGCAAGACGCGATAAATTTTATTTAACTTCACTAAGCTTAAATTTTTAATATGGGAGGCAAAATCAAGTTCAATCATCGCTTGATTTGGAATCATATTAAAGCGGGTTCCGCCATCGGCTTCAATCAGTACCATGTTGTCAGGCATCTTTTGCAAATACTCAAACATTTTTTTGATAGCGTTATCACCTAAGTGGGGTGTTGATGAGTGGGCCGACAGTCCAGAAAAAAGTTTGGTTTGCGTCGTGGTTGATTCAACGGTATCGCGAGATACCTTATAATTTTTTTCTTCTTCGGCAATGGGTAAACGAATTTCAACGACGGCAAAACCCTTTGCCGCGCGAATAATTTTTAAATCACTGGTTTCGCCAATTAATGCGAACTTAACATTTAATTTATTTTTGCGAATTAATCTAAGCGCGCCCTGCATACCCGTTTCTTCGCCAAACGTTCCAACCAAGACAGGCTTCAATTTCGCAAAGCTCACTTTTTTAAATTTTTTTAGCGCGTTCAACTTACATATAAAATCTAGTTTCACGTCTGCGGCACCTAAACCATAAATTGCATCATTATCAATGGTTGCATCAAAGGGGTTAAAACCATTTTTTTTCCAAAGCGCAAAGTTACCCGGATCGATTGTGTCTAAATGAGTTTGTAATAAAAATTCATTATCTCCAGGAGAAAATGGCATTGTTCTAACCAGTATATTAGATTGAGTGACACCGTTTTGCACTTCTTGCATCACTTCAACATCAAAAGCGCTCGCGCGTGCTAATTCCGCTAGGTAGTTAACAACTTCAACCGTTGAACTTGTGGGTGAGCTGTCGAGTGCAATTAATTTACGACAAGTCTCAATTAATTGGGCTCGACTGGTTACTTCACCATTCAAATTAAATTCCCTCTAACATTGTTTTTTCAACAATCTGTAAGGCAAGGTCAATATCTTGGTCTTCAATGATAGCTGGTATTAAAAATCGAATACGCACGGGATCTTTACCGCACGTAAACGCGATCAAACCATTGTTAAATAATTTTTTCACTAACGCTTCGGCTTGTTCCTTTTTACCCTCAAAAGGCGTGAAAGCCACCATCAAGCCCATGCCGGCCGCATCAGAAACTTGACCTTTACAGGTTGTTACATTCAGCTGATTAAGACCTTGAATCATTTTATTGTGAATTTTTAAAATACGACCGTTGGGGCCGATGAATCCTTCTTCTAGCATATTTAAAATTTCTAAGCCGGCCATCATCGATGAAGTACCACCCGAAAATGTACCCGCAATTAAACCTGGTTTTGGGTTATATTCTTCTGTGTAAAGAGTGGCGCCAAGTTGAACGGTTTTAGCAATGGTAACTAGGTCAACGTACTGACCTAAATCCATGGTTTCGAAAGCAAAAAATTCTCCGGTGCGAGCAAATGTTTGAACTTCATCCGCCCAAATTGCGATATTATTTTTTCGACAAAACTCAAGCATCGGTAAATAAAATTCGCGTGGGCTCGGATTAAAACCGCCCTCACCTAACATAGGTTCGAAAATAAAACACGCTACGTCTTTTTCGTGCTTTGCATATTCTTCTTTCATTTTATTAAATGCTTTTTCAGAACTTAAAGAATCTTTCTTATCGTAGTTCGGAATATGAATAACTTCATTGTAAGTCGGTAGGCCTTGTTTATACGCGGGATTATCGGTGACTTCGGCCATCATCGTTGATCGACCCGCGAAAGCATTCTTCATGGCAAAAACAAATCGTGCTGGAGAATTCTTTTGGCGTGCCATTTTGAGCGCGTTTTCATTTGCCATTGTTCCGCAAGTTGAAAACCAGACATGCTTAAGCCGGCTTTTTCTTCCGGCAATTTGAATTAATTTTTCAGACAAATCGATATACTCATTATTTGGTTGCAGATTTCCTTGCATAATTACATCTGATAAGGCTCCGCGTATGGCCGCCTTCATCACGCGTGGATGACTGTGACCCATCAGGTGAATTCCTATTCCATTAATCAAATCTAATTTGACGCTGCCGTCTTCAAGTTCAACGTAAGGCCCACGGCCCGCTCCCGTACCGACGTAATTATGATAAAGCGGTCTTCCCCGCAAAGAAGCTAAATAATCCATTTTCTTTTTTGCTTTTTCTATTAAATGCGATTGCGGTCCACGAATGGTATTTAATTCGCTATTAATCACCATGACTTCATCAACTAAATCAGAAACAAGCCCTTCAACCACCGGGTCATTATCAAGTTTTCGTCCCGTTAAAGTTTCATCCGAAGCGTGCGCATGGGTAAAAGCATTTTTAAGTACACTCAGCATAAAATCACCTTTCGTTGTTGATAGCCTTAGCTTCAATGAAGAATCTCAATATTTTACAACGGTCCAGTAGCACGTGACAATCGCGACATCTTCTTTGTAGACTTTGGCTCTATGCAAGAAAACACCGGGCAACAGCTCTTTGAACAGGGTCTAGCTTTGCAACAGCAGAAAAAAACTGATGCAGCTTTAGAATTTTATCAAAAGGCACTCGACAAAGGTCCTGATCAACTGACTAGTGCACAAGCCTCGGTCGTTTATCATAATATGTCGACGTTAGCGCATGAAAAGGCTGACTACTTAAGAGCTTATATTTGGTCTAAAAAGGCGGTTTCACTTGATAGCGGTAATCGAATCGCAAAAGACAGCCTCGAACAATTTTCTAAAAAGTTTGAACCTCCACAAGTTGCTCACCAAATTTCGGGCTATGAAAACTTTAAAAGTTTGCTGCGCTTAGGTTCGGTCGACGCTTACAGTCTTTTAACCTTAGTTTTATTTTTCTTTTCGCTGGCCCTTACGTTTAAATATTTAATTCAGCGCCGCAAAGATCAAGTCGCGGAGCTGCCGCCAAAAAGTTTTTCATGGTCATCATTAGGATTAGCAATTTTAACGACACTATTTCTAATTTTTACGATTATTCGCCTTGCAGATGAGTCGACATTGCGCGGCCTTATTGTGACTGAAAAAACGGCCGTTCAGACTGCGCCAGGCGAAAATAAGCCGGTAATTTTTGAAGCGCAGACAGGCACAGAAGTTGAGATTTTACGGGTGCAGACTGATTATATTCAAGTTCGCTATCCTGGGGCCTTTTCGGGTTGGGTTCAGCGAAAGAATATAGAAGTAATGGCTCACTCATTTTGAGCTTTAAAATTCAGCATTAATTGCGGTCCATTTCATAGTCCAATGCGAAAATTTTTGACAACAAACAGGCATTCAGGTCTTATCATTTTAGGTGCTTACTATGACAATTAAGATCTTAAAATTATTATTTATTTACGCGCTGTTGCCTTTAACGTTTTTGGGCTTATTTGGCTGCGCAACTGACGATAAAAAAGCGGACTCACCTGAAGGCGCCTACCAAATTGCCAAAGAATTTGAAGAAGCAGATCGCTATGAAGTCGCTTTGCAAAAGTACGCTGATGTTAAAAATAAATTTCCTTACAGTTCGTTTGCGCCCTTAGCCGAATTAGCGATTGCCGATGTTCAATACAAACGCGAATCTTTTGCCGAAGCTCAAATTGCTTATCAAAACTTTCGCGACTTGCATCCAAAGCACCCAAAAATTGATTACGTTATTTTTAGAATCGGCATGAGCTACTACATGCAGCTACCCGAAACGATCGATCGCGATCTTTCACTTGCTCAAGATGCAATTTACGCCTTCGATGAAGTCATAAAATTATTTCCTCGTTCTGAAAATATAAAAGCTGCGCGTGAAAATCGCGAAAAGGCTTACATTATGTTGGTTGAAAAAGAACTTTATGTGGCTGACTTTTATTACAAGCAAGAAAAGTTTGATTCAGCCCTGACTCGTTATGAAATGGCTTATAATAAATACCCCGGCTTTGGCTATGATCCCCGTTCACTTTTAGGCGCCATTCGTTCGGCCGATAAGGTTTCTGAATTGAAAAAGAAACGTCAATACACGTCTATTTTACTTTCTAAATTTTCACAGTCTGATGAAGCAAAGAAAATTAAAAAAGAGGAGCTGTAATGAAATCTTTTTCACAGCAGCTAATTGATGAAGCGCGCGTAGCCTTCATCGAAGGCGATTATAAAACGGCCGAGCCTTTACTGAACCAGCCGACTTTAATTAATTCTAAAAACACTGAAGTTTTTCAGATGTTAGCAACCATCTACTATGACCAAGGTAAGTTTAATAAAGCGATTAAAACTTTTAAACGAGCGCTCGAGATTGACCCTGGTTACACCGACGCTGCGGTCGGTTTATCAATTATTTTAAATGATATCGGCCGCTACGATGAAGCAAAAAAAATATTCGAAGAAGCTAAGGCCTTACTGGATTCAAAAAAACAATCGAGCGAGCCGAACATTAACGAAAAGTTTGCCTCAAAGCATGCTGAGCTTGCTGATCTTTATTTACAACACAAACGCTACGATGAATCGGTTGAGCAGTATACCAAGGCCCAAATTCTTTCTGTTAAAAAAGCGGACTACGCTGTTCGTATCGCCGAATGCTTCGTACAAGCTGGGCAAAAAGATAAAGCCATTAAAGAGCTTAAGTCTACTCTGCAAGCTGACCCAAAATTAATCACGCCTCGACTGAAGCTCGGTTTAATATTTTATAACTCTCATCACATTGCCGAGGCCGTCGACCAGTGGGAGAATATTCTTCGCTATGATGCAAAAAACCAAGAGGCGCTTCGCTACTTGAAGATGGCCCAAGCCGCGGGCGTAACAACACTTTCATTTTAAAGGAAATATATATGTCACAAATTAAAGACGAAATGACTTCTTTTCTTTCTAAAGACGAAATTGAAAAATTAGTGCAAAAATTAGCTCTGCAAATTGAAAGTGATTACGAAGGAAAAGAAATTATTTTTATTTGCCCCTTACGCGGTTCGATGCATTTTACCGCCGACCTGATGAGAAAAATCAGTCTGATGCAACAAGTAGATTTCGTTTACGTACAATCAACTGAAAAAGGCGGAGCCATCCGTATGACCAAAGATATTTCAATTAACATCACCAATAAACACGTGATCATCGTTGAAGAAGTCATCGATACCGCTAGAACACTTAGTTTTTTACAAAGTCGACTATTAGCTTCACATCCAGCCTCGTTAAAAATCGTCACACTTCTCGATAAACCGGCCCGCCGTGAATTACCTATTCGCGCCGATTACATCGGTAAGACGATTGAAGATCGTTACGTGGTTGGTTACGGAATGGATTCAGAAGAAAAAGGCCGTAATTACGCAGATATTTACGTTTTAAGAAATTAAAGGATGGGCGATTAGCCCATCACCGCATTAACGACAAAAAGAGTTATTACACACACTACATATAAAAGAACGAATTGTTTCGGAATCATCAAAGCCTCCTCCGCTGTGAAACATAATTAAGTACGATAGAACTAGGATAATTGAGATCGTCCTGGTTCACAAATATTCGCAAAAAAACACGGCCTAGGTCGAGATGCTGTCTCATTCTAAAGCAATCTATTCTCATTTAAGTATTTCCCAAAAACAGACGATAAGTTGATATCCATAAGGGGGATACATGAAATTTCTATCAAACTTACGCAACCGATTACGCACAAACCTTTTAAAAAATAACCGCGGCCAAGGTGCGACTGAGTATATTTTATTACTAGTTGTGGTGGTTGGTTTAGTGATGCTTTTCAAAAAGCAAATCGGCGAAACCATGTCTAAAAAAATGGGAAGCCTAAGCACTGACATGGACAATGTTACAAGCGATATGTCTAAATAATTTTAGCTTATGACAATCGAATACGTACTCCTCATGATAATGGGCGGACTCGTTTTTATGTCCGCTTTAATGAACGCTCCTAAAACAGGCTTTCAAAAAGGTGGAGTACGATTAGCTGCGCGGGTGGAGACGCAGATTGCGACGGGTACAGGCTTTAAGCCTTATCCTAACGGAGCAGGTAATGAAAATAAACGGGTCCCTTGGGTTGAAAAATCTGAATAACAATCGCGGACAAATGGCAATTGAGGCCGTTTTATTAATGACGGTCTTGTTAGGCGGATTTTTATTTATTACAAAATATGCTCGTGAAAAACAATTGCTGCAAAATTTATTTGATACTCCTATAAAACGTATTGGCACAATGGCTGGATATGGCACCTGGAAAGAAGAATGTGCGGCTGTCGGTAAACCTGCTAAACAATCCTTAGGGAAATGCCATCCTAACTCTATTCATCGATCACTAAGCTCGAATCCGAAGTTATAATGTTAACTATACAACGCACTCGAAAAAATAATTCAAAATCAAATGCGGGCTTTATCATCGCTGATTTTTTATTTGCGTTTGTTTTAGTAATTGGCGTTGGAATTATAATTTTTGCGTTTACATTTTCATTGGCTACAATTGAAATTACGCAATACATTGTTTGGTCGACAGCGCGCAACTATGCGGCCTCTAGCGTAACCGAAGTCGATGCAAATAAATCTGCGAAAGAAAAATTTAAAAATTTACGAAAACAATTTCCGATGCTGGCTACTCAAGGTGGGGCCGGTTGGTTTGAATTAAGTGATGTAACCGTGGGTGACTTAGCTAAAGTTGA
>JACMNA010000164.1 GCA_014378765.1 Bdellovibrio sp.
CATGTACCAACCGGACAGTCTTGTAATTAAATGTTCTGATCGAAGTTTTTGTTTCAGAGCTCCTAAGTTAACTACTTAGAAGCTCTTTTTATTGGAGAATTATTTTTTGCACTCTTTGTCTTTAGGAATGCACGAGTTACCACATGCTTTTCCTTTTTTACAGGTCTTTCCGGTTGCACTGGCGGCGCACTCTTTGTCTTTCGCGATGCAGCTGTTGCCACAAGCTTTTCCGTTCTTACAATTTTTAGCAAATGCTAAAGGTCCAAAAGAAAGCGTCATCATTACAAGTGTCATTGATAAAATCTGTTTCATAATTTCTCCTTTTTTTTATACTTGGTGGACCTGACAGGGATTGAACCTGCGACCTGATAACTGCCAGCCATCCGCTCTCCCAACTGAGCTACAGGCCCACTCTTTTAAAAAATAATTATTCGCACGTAAAGCCAGTTGAAATCAATTTTTCTTCAACCTTCGTAAGTACGTTATCACACTTTTCAGTGCCAATATTTTGCGAAGCGATTGTCGAAGTTTTGCCGGCCTTCATGTACTGTAGCTCGCACCCTTCGCCTTTAGCGACGATCGATAATGTACGTTCATCTGAGCCTGAACTGCAGCGTACGTCTCCCGCCGATTTGTTTGACGCGGCAGCTGCTAGGCCCAGTAATAAAAGTGAAGCCATAAAAATTGATTTCATCACTAATCCTTTAGTATTCGGCTAAATCTATTTAAATCACATGCTATTTAAAATTAAAACCCGCAGAAGAACAATGATTTTTTTCGATTATTGAAAACATATTAGAAGCAAGCTATGAAAATACTGAGGGCGACAATGAAATTTCACACCAAATTAACCGAAGGAAATTTAATTCAGCGCTATAAACGGTTCTTTGCCGACGTTGAATACATAGACCCTCAAACAAATAAAAAAATTGAGTTAACCATTCATGTTCCGAACACCGGCAGTCTAAAGTCGGTGATTGAAAAACCGTCGCAAATGCAAAAATGTTGGTTTTCGCTAAGTAATGACCCCAATCGCAAACTAAAGGGCACGCTCGAAGCCGTGCAAACTATCGAAGGCGCTTGGGTAGGCGTAAATACATCGCATCCAAATAAAATCACGCACGAAGCAATTCAAGCGGCACTGGCTAGCCAAAAAAGTTTTTTTAAGCACTGGGCGCCTTACAAATATTATAAATCTGAACATAAGATTTCTAAAGAGACTCGTTTAGACGGCGTCTTTTGCGTTGACGAAAGTGATCTAGACAATCATGAATCAAAAAAACATTTCATTGAAATTAAAAATACCACGCTGATGAAAGTAATCGATGGCAAAAAGCACGCGCAGTTTCCTGATGCCGTTACTGAACGCGGGCAGAAGCATTTAAAAGAATTAACTTCGCTAGTGAAAGCGGGGCACCAGGCTGAACTTATTTTCACTGTGCAGCGAAGTGACGTGACGGTTTTTTCAATCGCGCACGATATCGACCCAGATTATAAAAAGCTTTTCGATATGGCCGTTAAAGCGGGAGTTATTATTTCGCCGGTTTTGGTCGAGTTGAACCAGCATTCCATTACATTAAGTAAAAAATTTTTAAGTTTAAAATAATTTTTTATTTGCGGCTCAATTGACGGAGTTAAAGTCCAGTGTATCCCGTTGCATTTGTTATTGCCGTTTGCGCCTGCTTTGCATCTTTTGCTTTTAAGGCTGCCTCTAGTTCGGAAATATGCTTTTCAATTTTTTGCGCGCGTTCTTGTAAGCCCAGTATCTTCTTTTCAATTGTCAGATAGAGCGGTTTCATTTGCGTTGGATCCAGCGGTTTTAATGTTAACATATCTAGCGTATAGTCACCATTTACGATCACTCCGTGAGTATATTTAAGCGATCCATTTTCATCTGGACTATCAAAAAGCGGTGATTCATAAAAATAAATCTTTGTTCGATAAACTGAACTTGTATACATAATAACTTCCGTATCCTCTTCTTCAATTTTAAGCACGGTTTTACGTGCTGGGTTCCAGTTTTCAGGATGACTGCGGAGGGCGGCCATCATTTGCATCGAATTAGTTAATACTTGCGGATTATTTACGGTTTTTAACAACTGTAAAGCGGTTTGAGTAAAATCGATCGCGTCAGCAAAATCAGTTTTGTCTTTTATACCATTTCGAATCATTAAGTTTAATTGTTTTGTGTAGGCACTCAGCTCATCCGCGCTGAAGCGGTGAGGATAAGTCTCGTGAATGATGGGCAAGGATTCGCTTGTGCTAATCCAACCCATAAAATCATGATCGGTACCATTAGCAAATTTATAAAAATTGTAGGCATGCCGACTTTCATGAATCACCATATCATCAATTTGACCTGATAGTACATTGGCGCGCGAAATAGTTAGTGAAGCCGTTTGTTCATTGAAAAGCGCGCCCGAATTTTCGATCTTGAGTTGGAATGGGTCGATCCCCATGCGCAAAAGTTTTCTTTCAATCGAATCCACTTTTCTGACGCCAAAATTTTTACTTATTGAATAGGCCATACGATTAAACGGGTGAGTCATCGAAGCTTTATTTTCAAGATTTGGAATTGTTACAAGTAAATTGTACGGATTTTCTGGATCTGATTCGAAATGAATTCCTAGTTGCGACCACAAATTCATGATTTCGCGTTTGACCCGCAACGCTTGCTTTTGTACCTCGGATTTCTTGAACTCGCTTTTGTCAGCGTCTTTCATATTGTCTAAGATGTCCCACTCTGTCGTCAACCGAGCTTGGCCATCTTCGATAGCTTTCGAAACGGATGCAGCAGCAAATATCGAACTGCATTGAGGCCTAGTGGCGGCTAACGCTTGATTTGAAACCACTAAAATAAAGATGAAATATGTTATAAGCTGTATCATTGCCTTGCTTTCATTTGCCCCGAAGATTCGTCTAAAACTCAAACACTTGCCGAAAAATGGCGTAAAATTCAACCAAGATTCATCATATGCTTAAAAGCATCAACTTAAGGTTTATATGTAGAAACAAATGCAATCACAGGGCCCAAACGCCGGCTAAAAAGCAAAAAAAAAGAGGGAGCTTGGAGGCTCCCTCTTAACAAACATATCTTGGCGGGTCAGGGTCTAAAAATTATTTCTTAACTGATAAATGCTGATCGATAATGTCTTTGAATGCCGGAAGTGGGTAAGCACCACGTAAAGAAACGCCGTTGATGATGAAACCAGGTGTTCCGCTCATGTTAAATTTCTTGGCTTCTTCCATGTCGGCTGCAATTTTCTTTGCAATGCTTTCATCTTTTATATCGGCTTCAACTTTTTTCATGTCGGCGCCAACTTTTTTAGCCGCTTCTTTGAAGTAGCCTTCGCCTTTATCTTTTAACATGCCTTGGTTTTCAAATACCATGTCATGAAATTTTTCGGCCTTTTTGTGATCTTGCTTAGCAATTGCCTCGAAGTACTTCGCGGCGGGCATGGCTAACGGGTGAAAATCAAGCGGTAAGTGTTTGAAAATAATGCGAACTTTATCGCCGTACTCTTTACGAACTTCTTGAATTGTTTGAAAACCACGCGAGCAATACGGACATTGAAAATCAGAGTATTCAACGATTGTAACCGGAGCATCTTTATTTCCAAAAACTACGCGGTCGCCAGACACATCAGGCTTTAACGGATTAGCAAACTCTGCTTGTCGAGATTTTTTTTCATCATCTTGAGCTTTAGCAGCTTGACCTTGTTGCGCGTCTTGAGCGGCCTTATTTACAACTTCAATAAATTTAACTGGGTCTTTTTCGATCGCCGCAAAAACGATTGATGGATCTTTTTCGATGGCCTCTTTAAGTTGTTTAGCTGAAGGGGCGCATGATGCGAATGTCAAAGCAGACACTGCCGCGATCATTGTTGATAAAATTCTAGTAGTTTTCAAATATCCTCCGTGGTCGATCCGTGATCGGTTATTAATAGTAGCTTTGTTTAAGCTTGATTAGTTTGTCACACAGAATCTAAAACGAAAATCTTTTTTTCAATTGAATCTGACCTTGACCCCCCTCGTCTGAAGTCGAGGTGTTGCAAATGGGTCTTTAACGTAAGGCGAATCATCCGCTAGTATCAGCCTATGATGAAAAAAACATTTTTCCAATTATTCGCGGCCTGCCTAGTATTTGTTGGTTGCCGGTCTACACCCGTAGCAACGCATACTTCAGAATTACCATACACTTCAAGTCGACTGCGTATCATGGACCTTGATGAAATGTCGGCCTTAATGGAAAGTAAAGTGCGCGAATTCAAGCGAACGGATAACCCACAATCTCTTAAAGACGGGCTTTTCATTGCCTTTGGCCGTCCCGATGAAGATTCCGCATTAGAAAAAATTCTAAGTACAATTCGAACTCCACTCGAAGATCACGAACTTTGGGAACCTAGCGTTGAAGAAATGGTCGACAAAAGTTTAGCATCAATTAAAGATGATTCAATTCCGGCGGGCGAGCAAGTTACCTACGGGGTTATTTTAGAAAATGTTATTTCTGAGTTTAAGCCTACATTTGTGAAACAGTACAAAAGTCTAGGTTTTGAAACCCGCATAATTGAAAAAATTGCTGCGGCTGAGGTTGAATACTCGCGCGCGGCGGTGACCGAGCGTAAATTGAATATGATGAAGGGTATTCTATCGCCTTCGTTGATTGCCCAGCGACTTATTGATCGCCGTGCCTCGGTTTTAAAAAGCGTAAAGAAATAAAATTAGCTAATTACTGATCAATGTAGTTATAAATTAAATTGTTCTGAATCGAAGTCATCGAAGCTTCGGTTAAGCACCAATTCAACATTGTTTGGCTATTCGCCCCAAAACGGGTTCCCAACGGTTGAATATAATTAGCATCAATGTGCGTAGCTAATTGGGAAATCACACTATGCATTTTTTCATCGCTGAGACCATCACGAATTAATTTCTGATTCGAGCTGAAAGCTCTGGCTTCGGCACAAAATTTAGAACTAATTACGTAAGAGACATGCGCGCGATTCAAATTATTAGTTTCACCAGCTTGCATTCTTTGAAATGTATACGCCACGATCGTTTCAACGTCTGAACGATATTTAAAAACCTCATCTATTTCAACATCATCTAAGACATGCGTTAATTCGTGTGCCAGCGCGTGCGCTTTTGCGGCGCTCGAAAGTTCTTCGTTAATCATTATATAGTATTGGCCACTGTTACTTTGAACGGTGCTATCCGAAATAGTATTACCGGCTAAGGCTTTTAAGTCAGCGGCCCGCTGCAAACGCGTTTCAATGTTAACCCCTTTATTGCGAAGCTGGTCGATTTGATTTAACAAAGCAATTCCGGTCGGGTACTTGCGTAATTCTGCGAAAGCGTTAGAAATAATCGAATCATCCGAAAGCGCCGGCGCAGGTGACCCCTTCGGGTAACTGCAGCTCACGATTAAAAATAAAAAAAGATAAACTAGATTCTTCATACATTTGTTTATAGCAAAGCGCCGGCCCATTAAAAACAAATCAACGTGCTATGGGCCATCTTGATTTACCGAATGACGAAAAATGCTTTCAAAGATAAATAGCGTATACACAAAGTGTCTAACAATGAGACATCGCCTTCGTATAAAGTCATTTCGGTTAATTTGTAGTTAAAAAAATTTTTCTTAATAAACACAATCGTTTTAGTTCAGCTAAAAAGTGGCGAACGACTTGCTGAGTACATTGCGGTAACTATTAACAATTCTAGCCGGCTTGAATAATGGGAAATACATCCCACAACCCATAGAATTCTATTATGGAGAAAAATATGAAAATCGCGGCAGTAATGACTTTAGCGTTAGTAACTTTGTTGAATCAAGCCCAAGCCGAAACAGGCGTGGGACTAGATATTTTAACTGAAGGTGGCAAGACCCTGGCGACGTTAGAGCATTGCGGTGGAACGGCTGTTTTAGGTCAAGCGATGATTAATGGTTTGCGAACCCCTGTACTACGAATTAAAAATGTTGATAGTTGTTCACAAGTCTTTGATGGCGACACAAAAATTGCTCATATTGCTGGCGGTAAGGGTGATCAAGACGTAGTAATTCCTGAGGTTGCAGGATTAAATGTTCACAACATTACAGTCATGTCTGGTGGTAAAGGGAAAACTCGAGACATCGTTCGCGTTCAATCATTTGGTGAAAAAGTAAAACCTGTAAAGCCAGCTAGAAATTTATCTCCGAACATCGTAGCTGAATTTGGATTATGGTCAGCTATTTTTGGA
>JACMNA010000165.1 GCA_014378765.1 Bdellovibrio sp.
AAGAGGCCGCGCGGGCATTGGGCGTACCGAAAGACCAATTGAAAGCAAAGATTCGTGAGCTTACTCAAAAGTATCATCCTGACCGAAATTCCGTAGATGCAAGAGATGCAGCCAATCAAGCTACGTCAATGTTAAATAATTTAAGACGATTTACAAAATAATATTTTATTTCTTCGCGGACCAGTGAAGTGGTTCACAAAATTCGACAAATCTTTCGGTGCCCGCGCCGCGTGACCCCTTGATGACGACGATATCATGCGGGTGTAGCGAGGCTTTAAGTTTTTCACCCATTGAAGATTCAAATGCCGCTTTTATGAAAACTTCGCCGGTATAATTGCTGTTGGCTAAGCCTTCTGAAAAATTAAGATGGTCTTCGCCGATGAAGTAAATCTGTTTAAACCCGGCTTTCGCCGCTAATTGCGCGATTTCACGGTGGCCTTCTGCGGCGGCTGCGCCGAGCTCTTTCATTTGGCCAAAAACGCCAATTTTATTTCCTTCTGTTTTTAAAAGCGGAATATTTTCTAACAAGGCTTTCATACTATCTGGATTTGCGTTGTAACCATCAAATAGTATTTCGGCGCCAATCTTTGTTTCAATAAATTGATTGCGGCCCCAGGCGGTCTGGCAAAATGGCAGCGCTTTCCAAATTTGTTCTGGGTTTAATTTACAGGCGTGCGCAATCGTCGCGGCGGCCATTAAGTTTGTTAAGTTTTGTTTTCCAAAGATCGGAATTTTTGCTTCGCCTTTTTCGCCGGCGATGATGCCACTGATTTTTAT
Organism: Bdellovibrio sp.; assembly: GCA_014378765.1. Classification (GTDB taxonomy): domain Bacteria; phylum Bdellovibrionota; class Bdellovibrionia; order Bdellovibrionales; family Bdellovibrionaceae; genus Pseudobdellovibrio. The sequence continues at coordinate 778 of JACMNA010000165.1, forward strand.
TCCGCGCATGGTGAGTTCATCAATTTTGAAATACACGTCGGCTTCGTTATGGCGTTCAGAAAAAGTCAACATGCGGCTGCTGGGGTGCTTTTTGGTTACGGGTAACATCATGTCGTAAGTTAATTCTTGGTCTTGATTGAAAATGCGGATGGCTTCGGGCTTTGAGTCCAGATATATTTCGCTTTTTGCTGCGGCAATATTTTTTTGGGTGCCAAAAAATTCTAAGTGCGCCGTTCCAACCATCGTACAAATGACCACATCAGGTTCTGCAATTTGTACTAACTGCGTAATTTCCCCGGCGTGATTCATGCCCATTTCGACAACGGCAAATTCAGCGTCGGGCGGAGTTTGCAGTAACGTCATTGGTACGCCCCAATGATTGTTAAAACTTCCTTGGCTGTAGTGAGTCTTGCGGTAAGCGCCGATAATTTGCGCGGCGAATTCTTTAGTCGTGGTCTTGCCATTTGAGCCGGTAATACCAATTATTTTTGTAGGTAAAGATTTTCGGTAGTGATGCGCAAATTGTTGGAGGGCAATAAGAGTATCTTTCACTAAAATAATTGAAACTTTTTGTTTGAGGGCCTCAAATTTCGTTGGCAATTCATGCACTAATAACGCCGCGGCCCCTTGCTGAACCGCTTTATCAAGGTACTGGTGGGCGTCGAAACTATCCCCCTTAAGGGCAATAAAAATCTGCCCAGTTAAGTCTTTACGCGTGTCGGTGCCAATTTCAGAAAATTGTGAAACGTGAGTCGACAAAATTTCGCCGTCAGTCCACTGCGAGATTAATTGTAAGTTCCATTTCATAAATACTTCCTTGCGACAGTGAAATCACTAAAATATTTTTTTTCAGTTCCGATAATTTGATAGTCTTCATGACCTTTACCCGCAATTAAAATTACATCACCCGGAACCGCCTGTTGAATTGCGGCCTTGATAGCGGCTTCGCGGTCGACTTCGACAATATAGTTTTTAAATTGCGCCGGCAGTCCGGCGGCAACTTCATTAACAATGCTGAGCGGATCTTCCGTGCGCGGATTGTCTGACGTAATATAAACTTGGTCACTACCTTCGGCCGCTATTTTTGCCATTACGGGACGCTTTGATTTGTCGCGATCGCCTCCGCAGCCAAATACGGTAATGAGTTTATTTTTTAAATGCGCCGATTTTCTAATTTCATTTAAAGATTTTAAAACATTCTCTAAAGCGTCCGGGGTGTGCGCGTAATCAACGAATACTAATTTTTCGGCGCTGCTTTCAACAATTTGTAAGCGTCCCGGAACTCCGAGAAAAGTTTTAAGCACCTTAAAACTTTGTTGCAAAGAAACTCCACACCCTATCGCCGCAATAACGCTGGCGACGACATTGTAAATCATGTGCGTTCCACTAAAAGGTACGGTTACTTTGTGCGTCTCAAGCGGCGTTTTCAATTCAAACTCGGTTTCGGTAAAAGTCATTTTTAAGATTTTAAATTGAAAGTCAGCTTCGGTTTGCCCGTAAGTCCAAGTAATCACCTCATCGGCCACCCGTAATTTGCGCCCGTAGCTGTCATCAACGTTAATCACCGCAAACTTTGGTTTTTTAGTCGAACTCCACATTAGGTCGGTAAACAATCTTTGCTTCGCTTGAAAATAATTTTGCATCGTCTTGTGGTAATCAAGGTGGTCTAAAGTTAAATTCGTAAAAATAGCGGTATTAAAATGAACACTTTCGGCCCGTTTTTGCTCAAGCGCATGCGACGAAATTTCCATGGCTGCGCAAACCGCGCCCGCCTCACAAAATTCTCTGAGTCGACTTTGCAAAGTGACTGGGTCGGGCGTGGTCATTTGCGATGACCATTCTTTTATTCCTACGCGGTGATTGATGGTGCCCATGATGCCAGTCATCTTTTGGTTATCATTTAAAATATGTTCTAAGATATAAGTGATTGATGTTTTTCCGTTTGTTCCGGTAATGCCAATGCAAAATAATTCTTGCGATGGAAACTGGTAAAAGCGCGCGGCTAAAATATCTAAGATACGGCGCGTGTCGGGCACCTCAATGACCAAAAATTGATCGTTGTTTAAATTGCTTGATAATCTGCTTTTGTTTTCTACAACCACCGCGATTGCACCGCTAGCGATCGCTTGTTCAACGAAATCGTGACCATCTTTTTCACTACCGCGAATGGCGACGAAGATTGAGTTAGGTTTAACCAAGCGCGCATCAAAAAAAATGCCGCTCACTTCTTGCTCGAGCGCCGAATTTTGGGCTTCGCTCAATTTACCCTGCGCGCCTAGATCGAAAAATGAAAATAACTGATGGAGTTTCACTTGAGATCAGCTTAATATTGCACTGTCTGCATTACAAGAAAGAATAATCCATGCGCCAAGCCGGTCCGCTACAAGCTATAGAATTTTATAATGATCCCGATGCTAAGTGGGTGGTTTTGTTTCATGGTTACGGGGCCGACGCTCAAGATTTAGCCGGACTAGTCGATTCTTTTCAGTTTAAGAAACCTTGCAATTGGTTATTTCCAAATGCGCATCTAAGTGTACCAATTGGGCCCGGCTCTACGGGACGTGCGTGGTGGACATTAAGAATGAATGATTTGCCTGGCGACTGGAGTCTGCACCGTCCGCCCGATATGAATAATGCCGTCGATAAAGCTTTAAAAATGATTGCGTCGATGAAAATTGCTTCGAAAGACTTAATCATTGGTGGTTTTTCTCAAGGCGCAATGCTTGCGACCGAAGTATTTTTAAAATTACCAGATACTCCGGCCGGACTTATTTGCCTTTCGGGCACCTTACTTTGCGAAACCGACTGGGTGGCCTTAGCTCCTAATCGTAAAGGTTCAACGGTATTTATGTCACACGGTGAAATTGATCAAGTGCTTCCGCATAAAGGGTCAATGCGGTTGCAAAAATTTTTTGAAGACCAACAAATTAAAACCCAATTCGTTTCTTTTCGCGGGGGCCACGAAATTCCGATGCCCGTAATTCAAAGAATGAAAAATTATATTGAAGAAAGACTTTAATATGGGCGTGGTCATTCAAACTGAAAATTTAGGCCGCGTTTACAAAACTTACTCTAAAAAAGAGGGCCTGCTTAATTCTTTAAAAGGGTTTTACAATCGCGAATACATCGAAAAAATGGCGCTAAAAGATGCTACGCTTAATATCGAATCAGGAAAAATTGTAGGTCTGGTCGGATCGAACGGAGCCGGCAAAACGACGCTATTAAAAATTCTTTCGGGCCTTATTTTTCCATCTTCGGGCACCGCGACGGTTCTAGGATATAAACCCTGGGAACGTAAGAATGAATTTCTAAAGCAGATCAGTATTTTATTAGGTCAGAAAAATCAATTGTGGTGGGACATTACTCCTCGCGATAGCTATTCATTGCTAACGAAAATTTATGATCTTGATACCAACGTGGCGAAGAAACGCGTTGATGATTTAGCGCACTTGCTGAACTGCACGCACGTGCTTGATACGCAATTACGTAGGCTTAGCCTTGGTGAGCGGATGAAAATGGAAATCATTGGTTCGTTGTTACACGCACCAAAAGTTTTATTTTTAGATGAACCGACAATTGGGTTAGATATCGTTGCACAATCAACCATTCGTGATTTCTTAGAAGTGTACGTTAAAGAGTTTCAGCCCGCAATTATTCTAACCTCGCACTACATGGATGACATTGCCCAATTGGCCGATCAACTTTTGCTGATTTCGAAAGGGCAAATCGTTTACGATGGCACCGTCGATCATTTCATGCAGAAATCTGACTTAAAGAAAAAACTAATTTATCGATTAAGAAATTCAACGGAAGAACAAGAGAAAATATTTAATTCGCAAGAGCTTCCCCTGGTTTTAGCCGAAATGGCGCAGGCCGGAGAAGTAGCCGATATTAAAGTAGAAGAGGTTGATTTTGAAGACGTCATTCATAGCTTTTTGGCGAAGGAATCTAGCACTCGCTAATTTGGGCATCGTCACCAATCTCGAGTATAGATTTAATTTTATTATCGATGCTTTTATTCAACCGATCTTAACGGTCGGAATAGAAGTTTTGTTATGGTTAGCTATTTTTAAAACTGCTCCCGAAGGTAAAATTGGTGGCTTCTCACGTGAAGCATACTTGGCTTACGCGGTTTGGGCCCCCTTCTTAGGCCGAATTACAATTAGCTGGATGTATGAATCAATGATGGCCGAAGAGGTGGCCTCTGGAACGATCAATACAATTCTGAGTCGGCCCGTTAGTTTTTTTGAATATTATCTAAGTCAGATGCTAGGTTACAAATTAATTACGACGATTTTTTCGCTGATGGTGCCCGTGGTGGCCAGCATCTATTTTGATTTACCCATTCAGCTGAGCCGACTGCCGCTAGCGCTGTTACTAATTATGTACTATTTAATTTTAGTTCACATGATGAGCTTCTTAGTTTCAACGTTAGGATTTTATATTACCCGCGTGCGTTCATTTACCATTCTTAAAAATTTAACGCTGCTTTTGCTTAGCGGTGAATTAGTGCCAATCGACTTGATGCCAAAATTTTTGGCGAAATTGTTTTTGCTTTTGCCGTTCTCGTCTGGTGTTTACGTACCCTTGGCGTATATTTCTGGTCGGCGCGAAATTGACTTAATGATTTCAGGATACACCACAATTACTTGGAGCATTTTTATATTGGGCGGATTGTGTATTTTGTGCTGGCAGCGGGGCGTTCGTCAGTACACCGGGACTGGTGCCTAGTGATTACGAAATACTTAAGTTTATACCGCGCCTTTTTCAAAGCCAGCTTTGCGGCCGACATTGAGTATCGTCTTAATTTTATATTTTTAATCATTGCCGAATTCGTGTGGTATTCAACGCAGCTTATATTATTTGAAGTTTTATTTCGGCATACAAACATTATCGGCGAATGGAATATTAGCCAGATGCGGGTTTTTATTTTCTTGGTGTTATTCATTGACTCCATTTACATGATTCTATGGGATCTGAATTTTACGGCTTTTACCGATAACGTTCGTAAGGGAACGCTTGATCTATTGCTGATGAAACCCATTAATTCGATGTTTATGCTTAGTTCTCAAAGAATTTCAATTTCGCACATTCCGTGCTTTTTTGTTACCGCCGTTGGCGTGGTTTGGGCCTTAGGGCAAATTCCAGATTTTAATTGGTTTAAATTGCTTTGGTTAATTTTCTTAGTTCCAGCTGGTTTATCAGTGATTTTTTGCGGACGCTTCGCCCTTAACTGCTCGGCGATTTTATTTACGCGCGCAGATTTTTTGCAGTACCTTTGGTATTCTTTATTTCGCTTAGGGCTTCGCCCCGATGCGATTTATGCCGGGTTTTTGCGTTTCGTTCTGATTTTCGTTGTACCATTTGCCATGATCGCTTCGATTCCCGCGCGTATCTTGCTTGAGCCAACCCAGTATTGGATGATTGGTTGGAGTATGTTATTACCATTTGTTTTATTTACGCTGCTTAAAAAGTATTGGCGTTATTGTCTGCGCCAGTATTCAAGCGCTAGTAGTTAGATTCGACTACTTAAGAAAAACCGTCATGTGACGATCGCTTGGTAATTCCTGGCCCGCCTCGGGCCATGTTGATTCAACCCGCCCGCTGCCCACTAACTTTACTTCAATTTTTTGACTGGCGGCACGCGATAAAACTTCACGAACGGTGAAAGCTTTCATTTGCGGCGTAAGCGTTTCGTTTGTGGTGGCTATATCCGAGGTTGTTTCATCGATATTAATTTTTTTGTCTTGGTTTAAAAACCTTTGGGCCAAACTATCTTGTTTAACTTTTGAAATTGTTTTCTCGGTTAAAATTTCGGGCGCGACGCCATCACGACGAACGGCGTACGAAGCGATTTTTGAAAATAACGGAGCTGCGACCGTTGAACCGTAATAACCCTTTCGCGGATGATCTAAAGCGATAAAGATGACTAACTGCGGATCATTGGCCGGAATAAAACCCGAAAAACTAGCAATATAGCCATTTTTCATGTAGCCGCGGCCTTCGGTTTTAATTTTCTGAGCGGTTCCGGTTTTACCACCAACGATGTAACCAGCCACGCGCGCTGCTTGCCCTGTGCCCTTATCACCGGTGACTCCGGCTAACATCATTCGCATTTGCGTGGCTGTCTCGGCGGAAATTACGCGGCGAATTTCTTTGGGTTTCATGGTGATGGTTTCATTCGTCTCAACATCGGTTACACTTTCTACAATGTAAGGTTGATTTAAGATCCCGCCATTAGCGATGGCCGCATAAGCATTTGCTAACTGTAAAGGGGTAACCGTTATTCCTTGCCCAAATGAAACGTTGGCTAATAAGTGATCGTGCCATGGAAGTGGTACGGTAATTCCTTTAGCTTCGCCCGGTAAGTCGACCCCTAGTTTTTGGCCGAAACCAAAACCCGTTAAGCCTTCTTTTAATTGCTGATCACCAAGTTTCAAGGCAATTTTTGAAGTTCCAATATTAGATGAATACGCAAGTACTTCGCTAACCGTAATTGTGCCGTGCGCGTGATCTTTTTCGGCTTCGTGAATAACACGCTTACCAATTCTAAAAGCGCCGTTTTCACAAAAGATATTTGTATTAGGTTCTACGATTTTTTTTTCGATTGCGTGAGCTAACACAAACGTTTTTAGAGTACTGCCGGGCTCGAAGGTATCGGTTACGCAGCGATTACGGCGAACCGTGGGCGAGGCCGCATTGGGCTTATTCGCATCAAAAGTTGGTAAGCTAGAAATTGCCCGAATCGCGGAAGTTTTAGCATCAAGCACCACGGCCCAACCGCCATCAGCTTCGAACTTTTTTATGGCCGTGGCCATTTCGGCTTCAACAAAATATTGCAAATCAGCATCGATTGTTAATTTCATTTCTTTACCTTGCGGAGTTTCGGTAAAAAGCAGTCCGTCTTGAATAAGGGGGCGCCCCCGCGCATCACGCCGCAGGCTTACTTTTTTCTTTTCACCGCGTAAGATCGAATCATGCATCAGCTCGATGCCTTCAAGGGCTTGCCCTTCTTTACCAACAAAACCAATTGTCGAAGATAGTAACGTATCATTGGGATAAACGCGCTTCCACTCTTCAACTAAACCTAAACCGCGAATTTTTAGATTGCGAATTTCTTCGCCAGCCGATGCATTAATAATGCGATCTAGCCAAATAAAACGTTTATTCGGATCTTTAATTTTCAAATAAATATCACGCGAATTTCCCCCCGTGATTTTAGCCAGCTGTTTAGCAACTTGCTTTTTGTTCTCAATAATTTTGGGGTCCGCGTATAAAGAATACGCCGGTGAAGACATCGCTAATTCTTTTCCGTTGCGGTCGTAAATTGACCCGCGACGAGCTGGTAAAGTGATAACGGTTTGAAATTGTTTGGTTTGCAAATGACTTAATTTTTCTTGTGGTAAAAATTGTAAGTAGGCGGCGCGAAAAATTAATAAAGACCAAAGAAAAGAAACCGCAATAAACAGAGTTACAACTTTGGACTTCAAAGACCGGTCCTAGCTAATGATTGCGTGGGCGTTAGATGAATAATTTGTGAAGGAGTAATGCGCTTCAAGGTTAATTTTTGTGTCGCTAGATTTTCTAATAACTGTGGGCGTGTCATTTTCGCTAGCGAAATTTCTTTTTGACGTTTAATTTCAGTCGCACGTTTGTGTTCTTTGGTTAGCTTTAAAACGACATATGAAATGCGGCGTTCTTCCATTTTTACAAAAACCAATCCTAGTAAAGTAATAATCACGAACAAAAGACTCAAAAACGGACGTAACTGCTTAAACTGATTCACGTGCCTCTGACTGGAGCTCATCCTGACCTCTTTCGGTTATGCATCATCCATGATGCGTAAAGCACGCCGTGCCGCAAACTTGTCGGGCTTCTCAGGCATCTTGCCTTTTTGAAAAATCCGCAATTTAGCACTACGCGCTCTAGGGTTTATTTTACATTCTTCCTCAGTCGGTACAATGACTTTCTTATTTACCAAAAATCCTAGTTCTGAGTCCTTAAATAAATTTTTGATAATACGGTCTTCTAGCGAATGAAAAGTAATCACGCTGATTCGACCTCCGTCTAGCAATTGATTTATTAGTCGTGGGATGGCGTCTTCAATAACTTGCAGCTCACGGTTAACCACCAGACGTAGGGCCATAAAATATTGGGTGGCCGGATGAAAACCTTTTTTATGCCAGCCATCAACTCGTTCAATCATCTGCGCCAGTTGCAAAGTTGTTTGAAAAGGTTTTTCAACTCGATCATTAACGATGGCACGCACAACCCGACCGGAAGTATAAATTTCTCCGTACGTTTTAAAAATTTCAGTTAAATCGTCAGCTTCATATTGATTAACAATTTCGGCGGCAGTTAACTTGGCATTTTGATTCATCCGCATATCAAGCGGCCCGTCTTTGTTAAAACTAAAGCCACGCTCTGGCTGATCAAGTTGCGGCGAGCTCACCCCTAGATCTAACAATATCATATCAAGTGGAACTTCATTTTCCATGGCAAACATAGAAAAATTTTGATGTAATATTTTAACTTTATTCTGGGCCGCGGCCGTTTGCCAATCGGTGCGCGCTTTTTCAATGGCCGCCGAATCTTGATCGGTTAATATGGCTAAGTGTGGATGATAAGTATTTAGAATCTCACGAAAATGACCGCCCCGACCATAAGTGCCATCAAAAAAAGTCAGGTCCACACGATTCTTAAAATCGGCGAATGATTCAATGACTTCATTTAATAAGACCGGTTTGTGCACTTCACTCATTCTTAACAAATTCCTCGACTAAGGTATGATGTTAAAGTTCGATAATTTGTGCGTCAAGGTAGAATCACCTATTCTATTTGAAGGAACAAACAACATGCTAATCAATTGCCCTCGCTGCGGTTTCTCACAACCTATGGATCAATACTGCGCCCAATGTGGTGTCGACATGCAGGCGTTTAAACCGAAGGAACAACCCTTTTTAAAAAAACTTTTACAAAGTGGATTATTTCAAATCGTACTTTTAGTTCTAACGGCAATTCTTATCGGGCAATATATTATTCGAAATGATCGTACGCCGCTGTGGTCTAACAAAATCACGCGCACCAACGGTGCTTCGCGGGTGGCCGCTCCTCCCCCCATTTCGAACTCACCCAATTCGGCGACAATAATTAACGGAAATTCGACTGGCTCACTTTCTCAAGATTTATCGCCTGCCAAAAAAAGTGATTTAGCTGATCTAAAGAATCAAGAAATTGCCGTGCCCAAATCGGAAAGTGCTTTAATTGCCGCCGGAACAAATCGGGTGGCTTCCGCCAATGCACCATCCGCAAATGAAAATGTGTCCACAACTTTTAAAATAACTTACGCTGAAATTAAGCGTGAGGTTTTAGCTCAGCTGATTAACGAAAGTGAAAGTCAGGGACTTTTTCAAAATCTACAAGATTATTCTGCCGGAATTATTTCTGATTTTCGTTCGCATTCGAATTTAAATATGACTGTTCTTCACTCAGACCAAAAAAGAATTCAATTGGGGCAGCGCGCGGCCAGCTTCGCCAGTGCATCCGGCGATAGGTCAGCTTCACTCAATACCGTAATCGAATTGCGCGGTAATGACAACGGTACGGTTCGCGGTCGTATTGCCATCGAGCGGCTTTTAAGCCAAAACTCGGGACGCTTTCCCGCTGAATTCGATTTGCCAAGAGGCGCCGCCTTTTTGATGGTGGGGGTACTAAAACCCATGCAAATGAGTGAAAAAGTGATAAATACTCCACCATTTCAAGTCTATAAGTCACACGATTTTATGACACAAAAAACAGAGTTTGTTATTATTATTGAACCTGATTATAAATAGGTCCATGACGACAGAAAATCATCATTACGGGCCGCAATTTCATCTTGTTAATAATGTATTTTTAGAAACGCTATTGACCCGCCTATGCATAAGCGAAACGCATCAGCCCGAAATCAATCGATTGGTTGAAAAGCTTTATCACGGTCTCATCGAAACGGCCGCAAACCATACCTTTAAAAAAGAAATTAAAAATTACAAAACGCGCATGTCTGATTTGCATCCGGGCATTGATCTAACCGCCCAAACTTTTTATCAAAATACCAAGGCCGTTTGCGTGAATTTAGCCCGCGCGGGTACGTTTCCCAGTCACATTTGTTACGATTTTTTACATTCAATATTACCCGCTGAAAATTTACGCCAAGATCATATTTTTGCCGCTCGCCAAACGGACGTCGCTAACAAAGTTACGAGAACGCAACTGGGCAGCTTTAAAATTGGGGGCCACGTTGAAAAAACCTACGTTATTTTTCCTGATCCCATGGGAGCAACCGGTGGCACGCTCACTTCGGCCATTGATCACTATGAACAGCAAATCGAAGGTCGGGCCGAGCAGTATATTGCCCTGCACTTGATCGTAACACCAGAGTATTTAAAAAGAGTTTTAAAGCACTCTCCGCGCATACAAGTTTTTGCTCTGCGAGTCGATCGCGGTTTATCTTCGGCTGACGTTTTAAAATCTCCTTTAGGCCTTTACTGGGATCAAGAAAAGGGTTTGAATGAGAATCAATATATCGTGCCGGGGGCCGGCGGCTTAGGCGAGCTACTTAATAATTCGTACGTTTAACGGAGAATAAAATGAATGCAAAAAACTTAGAATTAAAAACTTATATCACCGAAGAAAAGCTACAAGAAAAAGTAGCCGAGATCGGTAAAGCGCTATCGGAAAAATTTAAAAACAAAAAAGTGACAGCCGTTTGCGTTCTAAAAGGCTCGTTTATGTTTTACTCAGATTTAATCCGTCATATCAACACCGATATCACGTGCGAATTTTTTGGCGTATCAAGCTACGATGGAAAATCTTCATCCGGCGAAGTGAAAGTGACTTTAGACCTTTCAACCGCCATTGAAGGTCAGCACGTAATTTTAATTGAAGATATAGTCGACACGGGCCTTACGATGAACTACTTACGAAAATCAATCGAATCCCGTAACCCGGCTTCTTTAACAACGGTTTCGTTGTTAGAAAAACCTGAGGCGCTTAAAGTGCCCTGCAAACTAGATTACGTGGGCTTTAAAATTATCAATGAATTCGTAGTTGGTTACGGACTAGATTACAACGGGTACTTTCGTAATCTACCGTACATCGCCCAAGTACAAAACTTTCAATAGATTACAATTTTTAAATATAAAATTTCCGAAGGAGTTACAGATGAGATTACTTTTAGCTACAATCATTTTGACAGGCAGTACATTGGTAATGGCCCAGGCCTCGAGTGAAATTACTCCAGCGAAACCAAATAAAGCCGAAGAGCCAAAAGCAACTGACGGCACCATCGTTAAGCCAACAAAAACACAGCTCAAAACAATTCCGGCAGCACCGCCCGCTCGTCCTGCTGAAACAAAAATTGAAACCAAAAAAGAAGAAGCAATTGTTACCAACGAATCTGCAGTTGAAACAAAAAATTCACACTTGTTCGGCCTACACGCCGATGTAAACTTTCCGCACGTTCTTAATTACGGGGTTGATTACTGGAGTGCTTCACGTTGTTTCTCGGCCGCGATTAACTTTGGCGGTTACAGTCAGGGCGGCGTTGGAAAATCTAATACTGATACCGGTATGGATTTAGCAATTAGCAATCAAGAACTCGATTTAAAATATCATCCGTTCTTGAGCAAATTTTACGTCGGCGCCATGTACGGCCAACACAAGCTAGTGGGCCAAAAGACGGCGACTTATGCGGCGGTGGGTACGACGACCATTACCGATACAGTTACAGCCAATTATATAACACCCCATTTAGGATTTACATGGAAGGCAGACTGGGGATTAACAATCGGAATGGATTTAGGTTGGCTAGTTCCGATTAACACAAAAACTAACATCGATGATGGTGATATTAAAAATCAACCTAGCTATGCAACCCTTCAAGCACAGCCTGATTACATTGAAAATAAAAGAAAACTTCAAGAAGAGTCAGACAAATACGGAAAAACTAGTTTACCTTATTTAGCCCTCATCCGCGTCGGATGGTTATTTTGAAACAGTTTCACGATCTACTTCAGCATGTCTTAGAACATGGTACCGTTAAATCCGATCGCACTGGCACTGGCACCGTTAGTGTTTTCGGATATCAAATGCGCTTCAACTTGCAAAACGGATTTCCTTTATTAACTACTAAAAAACTGCACACACGTTCTATTTTTCATGAGCTGCTTTGGT
>JACMNA010000166.1 GCA_014378765.1 Bdellovibrio sp.
AAAAGTCTTTGCGTATCTTTCACGCGGACTTCGATCCAATGCTTCCCGTCGATATTTTTGTACCTAGAATGTTTTTGTAGGCTCTTCATCAACCAAACAGTACAGTAACTAAAGGCATTGTCGTGATAAAATAAAAATTAAGTTTTCCCGACAAATTTATTTCTTTTTTATGCGAAACTTGATTTTTCATCCATTAGTTTTTTATGAAGTTCAGTGGTTAGAGTTTCAATGCGTTGACTCAATTGTTGCGTTGTCTCCGTTAGGATTGTATTTTGTCGTAGCAAATCAGCCAGCTGGCTGGTTTGAATTGCCGCAAGTTTTTCACGTTCTTCACTAGCAAGTGCTATGGTTTCACGATGTTCTGCATCAGCTTCGGAGTGCACTTTATCCCGATCAGCCTGTCGCGTTTGCGCTAGTAAAATAAGGGGTGCTGCGTAAGCTGCCTGTAAACTAAAGGCCAAGTTTAATAAGATGAATGGATAAAGGTCAAAGTGGACGAATCCTAAAATATTTAATAGGATCCAAATCGTCACAAGAATTGTTTGTCCTATGAGAAACATGGGAGTTCCGAAGAACCGCGCGAATGATTCTGCCTTTAATGCAAACCAATCATCGCCAAAAACAGAATTCAAATGCAAATGAGGCACATGAAACCGAAAATAGGATTCGTATTTGTTTTTCTCGGTTGCTTTTTCTGACTGTTCTTTTCGTTTTTCCAATTTATACAAAGTCGGGCACCTTTCTAGTGGCAACGGGGGAATTCAGAAATAGTTAAAATTTGAATTTAGGCATGTTAACTGTTGCCTCAATTCTGTCATTTGCAGATGTCCGTACGTACAATATAACTCCTGAAAGTAACATTTTGTCCATTGTAAACTGACAGGAAAAATTGAGCTTGTTCAAAGCTAATTCCTACTCCGGGGCCCGGACTCACAGACGGCCCTGATTCCGTTGGAATTGTAGAAGTGCTTGGCGCAGTTGAAAGTCCTGAATTACAGTGAACGGGAAACAAGCTAAATTTTTATAAGTTTCTTATACCCTGGTCGGACGTTACGGGCACAGAGTTAACCTGAACTTGAAGCGGCAAAATTAAAATTGAAAATGCTGCAGACACTCTTGAACTAGTGAGTGGCATGGTGTGGATGTAACCATCGAAGTCTTAGTTGCCGCAATGCTACGTTTCGATCTTGTTTGCAGGCAATAAAGTCCAAACAGAATTTTCCCGCTGTCTCTGACAACTTTGCTGAGTCAAATTACTGAACACGTAGAAATCGACCAGTACATGAGTTTAGATCGCCCAGAAAACCGAGCGATGCGTTTGCAATTGGGGTTCGGACCGCAAGCTATTATAAATTGTTAGAGCACCAAAATAAAAATCCGGATGGCTAATGGGATATCTGACGGTAAAACAACAAGATTTCCAATAACTCTTGTTGCAGAAATTCGCTGTTTCAAACCCAAAATAGTTTTCTCGTCGTGGTAGTTAAAAATCTTTGGCCAAAAAGGGCTTACTCGTTTCGAAACTAGTTTTCCATAACCAGGAATGTTGAATTCATGCTGGCCGTAAATATTTACCATTTTATAGGACGCTAATTCATTAGCGTTTATGTCTGAAATTAATTGGGCCGATCGCCATCCTGATAAAAGAAAATTGATCCGGTACAAATCTTTCCCGACCCAAATTTTATATTCGCGGTGGCCCGTAGCGCATTCGACTTGGCCAATTACTGCATCATTGTGATCTTTAATTACAAGTACCGTCGTAGACAATGACCCATCTTGTTGAATGCTAAAAAGTAAATTTGATTTTTTAAGCTTTGCTAAATTAGTACGCGATAGGGCCTTTCGCCAAATTTGATCTGCAGTTAGAAGTAGATTTTTTTCTAGTACTTTCTTGCGGTACTTAAGACCGAAAAAAATAAGAATTGCGTACGCCGCAATAACAATAATAAGTAAGTATCCTAGGCAAGATGAATCAAAACACATAATCCTTAATGATAACCAATTTGACGTTGACGATCAAGAAACCATTTGTCAGCTAGTCCCTTCAAAGCCCATCATTTGGCGCAGAGCAGATTTGGTGCATCAAAGATTTTTCAGTTTTACAATCTAATATATCAACCGCGTAATGAAGCGCTAATAAGGGAGTTATGGTGATAATAACAGCCCTTGTTAGGCTGCAAATTTGTAATAGCAGGAAGCTTTATATTTTCTTAACGTTACGTTACCACAATTCACTTTACTTCGCAGAGCGGGTGCTGTTCAAGGCCGGCACAGTTCCGCGATTTGACTTTAAACCGTACAGGTAAGACTTGCGGTAAAAATCATAAACGGCACATGCTTTTTCGGGATACGGCTTTTTGGAAATTTCGTTGTAATCCATCTTTATTCCGGAATTGTTGTAGATGCTTTGATAAGATTTTCCAGAGCAGTATTTCAGTACATCGGTATCACCAACTTTAGGCGAATCGGGCACCGCTAAAGATTGCATGCATAGTAAGGCTAAAGATTCGTTCGCGTCTGAATCCTCTTTACTATCTTTACTTAATTTCTCCATGCGGCTTTCAAGATTTTCGGAAAATAGTGAGCCTATCGCGGTCAGATTGGATTTCGATAATTCCTTCGCCGAACGGGCCTGAGTTTTAGCCGCTTCAAGGCCGATAAAATACTTTATCAATTCGCCAAGGCTATCATTAGACGATAATTGCATCAGTGCCGCCAAATTTTCGTCGATTTGTCCTAGGCTCATCTTTTGATCGATATCCTGATTGATGATTTCGCTTAAAGCTTTGGGTACGGCGAACGTATCACCTTGCGGAATTAATTCGGCGGAAAGATCGGCAATTTTTTTAGTGGGATCGGCGGGTTGTTTGGGTCCCTTCGGGGCGGCTGGGTCGACAGGCTCCTGCGTTCTTTCAATAATTGCTAACGAATTAATAATTTGGGACTTCGTTTTTTCAATAAGATCTTTTTGAATCTTCTTTTTCGCAATGCTGTTTGGATCTTTTAAAAGATTATCTAAGTAGGCCACGGACGAATTTAAGAATTCGCGGGCGGATCTTCTATTTTGCGATTTAGTATCTACTTTAGAAAGCACTAAGTTTGGATTACTTTCGTTCACCTGTGATATCTGAATGTTAACATCTTGCGAGGCCTCAGAAAGTAAGCTTACGATCAACGGTCCCACCTCTGTATTAATATCAGGAGGATTCGGATATAAATTATTAGCCACGGCGGCGCAGGATCCATTGCTAGAAGTATCTTTTCGTTCCCTGTCTACACCCTTAGAATATAAATAAATATACGGACCGCACTGAGGATCCGACGGGAATGAATTAAGTAGCGGACCTGTTTGTGTGGATGAGCCCGAGTTTGAATAATTAATTGTCGGCGTCATCTTTGCTGCTAGATCATTTAACGCTTTTCGGGTGGCATTCACTTTGTTAGCGCTTTTAGCAAGCGTTCGTTTCGCGGTACTTAAGATGCCCTCAAGATCAATTCGCACTAAGCTTAAATCATTTTTTTGTGACAAGGCTGACTTTTTATCGGCGGCTCGTCCGGTGGTTCCTGCCGGAGATCCGGCATCGATTTGCGTGACCCAATCATTAAAAGACTGAACGTCTTGACCAATGATTCCGATACCGTCAAGCCAGCTGGGATTTGACGTTGGACCCTCTGATTTATTTTTATTAAAGTTAATAACGGTTTCTACATCACGGGCCTGACAATACGTGTACCCAAGTCCCTCAAACGAGCAACCAATAGCTTCACCTAAGCGGTTGTTAACAATACCTTTGATTTTAGCACCAAGACTTTTTTCTTTAAAAAACGAAACAAAATTATCGATCATGTTTCCGGTGGCCAAAAGTAAAGATCCGACTAACCCCGATGCTAGGGTCGATCCCAGACCAAGAACTTGCGCGCCGATTTGCGCCGATAGGTTCGGGTTTTTTGTAAGGCACTGATCACTTTGTTTAAGTCTAGAGAATAAGACGTTTGAATACTTTTGAAAATTATCAATCGTTTCTAAACGCGTGCGAGTTTTTTCTTGATTCGATAATTTCTTTGATTTTGCGATATTTACTTTCGTCTGAATCAATTCTTTTTTTAAGTCTGTTATGTAGGCGGCATCTGGCGTCGTCGCCTTTGATTCAGCAGCAATAGCCAGCTCAAGATCATTTGACTGCATGGACATGTACTCTAGATCGTTTTCAGCAACTCGTTCTTTTAAAAGTTGTGGAATATTTAAGGTTTCGATATCGGATAAGGCGCCGAAAATACCTTTGCAGGCATTTTCGTCACGAATTTTTTCAATAATGTATTTGATGCCCGCACCGTCGTTCAGCGCCGCATTATTGACCGGTCCTTTGCCTTTACATTTACTACCGAAAGCGAAAAATAAGTCGTTGGTAGGATCGTAGGCATCGGCAAAAGCGTTCATCGGAATAATTGCTAGTATAAGTAGTAAAGCCTGTAGAAAATTTGGGATTTTCATGGAGCCTCTTGGTCGTCAGCGGGGCGCCGTAGGGCTGAATGGACTTTAATTTGATCTAAATGACTTCTAGATTCCCCAAGCGAATTAAGAGACGTTAAACGCACTAGAACTAAATCATTTTTGGCATTCCAGAAAAGACTTTCAGAAATAAATTTCCCGTCTTGAATTACATCCCTTGAGCAAATAAAATTCCTAGGCGCAGTTTTTTTGCAACCTAAGTCGTTCTCATTTTCGTCGTAGGTATTTGTTTGCGACCGACTTTTTTTCCAATAGCGCTCGACACTGAATGTATTAGCTAGGGTCGGTGGGGTATTTCTAACTACTAACAACTGCGAATCATTTTTTTGCGAGCCTTTGGGAACCCGAAAAAGTTGACTATGAAGCGAAGATAATTCAACGTGCGCTGAAATGGCGTAAGGCACCTGAATGGAAAAAGTTCTAGAAACTTGAACAAATGCAGGTTCACGCGCAAAAAGTATAGGGCCCACTAACAGGATTAAGAAATAAATTACGTATTGCATACCGAATAATTCGGCAGATTTTATGGTAACCTTAAGACGATCTCAAACAGAACTAGACAATCGTCTTAGGAAATATTTTACGCGCACTTCCACGCTCACCAAGTCAATCACGTCACCATCAGTCATTTGACTGGTCGGAACTTTTTCAAATTGCACCGTAAATCCTGCGGTCTTAATCGTCGTTAGAAATTGATTGTAAGCGGCTATGCTTACATCGGCAAATGACAAAATTGTGAACCGCGTAGCATGGTCATTATATAGATTTTCAAAAGTTTTAATGACGCTGACTCCGCAAAGTTAAGGACGATCGTAACGAGTATTAAAATTTTAAATTTGAAAAAACGATTCATCTTGGACCTTCAAGAAGATAAAAATATGGCGTGTGCCTCAATAAACAAATTGGTTTCTGCACCAGAAATTCGGATGGCGTCGTCTAATTCAGAAAGTGGTGATTTCTGGATTTTTTCTGGTGCCGTAGGAATTATTTCTGGGAGCGCTAGTAAACTTGCAGGCGCTGATGATACCGAAGTGGTAGTTGGTAAATTTTGAACATTATTTAATGCAAGTGCCAACTTTTAAGTTTTTAACATCATCGCCAATTTTAGTGACGATAAGTTTTTCGGACTCCGTGCCGGCATTCAGCAGTTCGAAGCGAATATTGGGTTCGTAAAATTCAAAGTTTGCGGGACTGACTTTACCGATCA
>JACMNA010000167.1 GCA_014378765.1 Bdellovibrio sp.
CAAATGACTTATCAGCTTCAATCGCGAATGCATTATGGACCATCAACGGATCTGATGTTTACCGCGCCGCTGGTAAAGTTGGCATCGGCACTTCAACACCAGGTTTTGCAATGTCAGTGGTTGGTGATGTGAATGTGACTGGTAACTTCAAAGTGAACGGCGTTAATATTTCATCTGGCACGTTGACCGGTGTGACCGCTGCATCAACAATAGATAACCCGATTACCGTAAGTAACTCTACGACTTCCCCGTCAATTGATATCACGCGTGCGACGGCTTCCTCAAACGGTTACTTAGCTTCATCTGACTTTACAACTTTTAGTAATAAGTTAGCGCCGGCTTTAACTTCAGCTAGTATTTTTGTTGGTAACGGTTCTAATTTAGCCCAAGCGCAAGTTTTGTCAGGCGATGCGACAATCAGTAACACCGGAATTTTATCTTTGAAAAATATAGTAACCGCCAATACTTTCCCTAAAATTACTTTCAATGCTAAAGGTCAAGTTACCGGTGGTTCGGCATTAATATCTTCAGATATTACGTCGGCATTAGGCTACACGCCTGGAACTGGTTCAGGTACGGTAACTTCTGTAACGGGCACATTACCAATCAGTATCGCGACAGGTACATCAACTCCCGTTATTTCAATGACTCAAGCTACAACTTCAGTTGATGGTTACTTAGCCTCATCTGACTTTACTACTTTTAATAATAAGCAGCCGGCCGGAAGTTACGTAACTACTTTAAGCGGTGATGTAACGTCTGCTGGCTATTCTGCCGGAGTTGTAACAACAACGATTGCTGCTAATACAATTACTTCGGCTAAGATTTTAGATGGCACGATCGCTTCAAATGACTTATCAGCTTCAATCGCGAATGCATTATGGACCATCAACGGATCTGATGTTTACCGCGCCGCTGGTAAAGTGGGTATCGGCACTTCAACGCCAGGTTTTGCAATGTCAGTGGTTGGTGATGTGAATGTGACTGGTAACTTCAAAGTGAACGGTGTTAATATTTCATCTGGTACGTTGACCGGTGTGACCGCTGCGCCTACGGTGGGCAACCCAATTACGGTTAGTAATTCAACGACTTCACCTTCGATCGACATATCAAAAGCCACTGCGACTACCAACGGTTACTTAGGTTCAAGTGATTGGTCTTTATTCAATGCTAAGCTTTCAAACTTCTCAACGATGACATCAACTGATGTAACTACTTCTTTGGGTTTTACTCCGGTTTCAAAAGTATTGGCGTCGGCAAATATTTTCGTGGGTAACGCTTCAAATATAGCGATGGGCGTAGTTTTATCTGGTGACGCAACGATCACGAACGCGGGAATATTAGCTTTATCAACGTTGGGCGCCGGCGGAACATCAAGTAAAGTGACTTTCGATACGAAGGGTCGCATTACAAGTGCAACTAGTTTAGTATCTAATGATATTACGACCGCTTTAGGCTTTACGCCGGGCACGGGCAACGGAACTGTGGGCAGCGTAACGGCAGCCGCAACGATTGGTAACCCAATCACGGTTAGTACCTCAACGACCGCACCGTCAATTGATATCACTCGTGCGACGGCTTCGGTCAATGGTTACTTAGCTTCATCTGATTTTACAACATTTAACAATAAATTAGCGCCGGCTTTAACTTCGGCAAGCATCTTCGTTGGTAACGGTTCTAACTTAGCACAAGCGCAAATTCTTTCGGGCGATGCAACGATTGATAACGTCGGAAACTTGTCACTAAAAAATATTGTGACGGCTAATACTTTTCCTAAAATTACATTCAATGCCAAGGGGCAAGTAACCGCAGGATCAACGCTCATGTCGTCTGATGTAACAACTGGTTTAGGTTTTACGCCATCTTCTAATACTCTGACCGCGGCGAATATTTTTGTGGGTAACGCATCAAATATTGCGACGGGCGTAGTTTTATCAGGCGACGCCACGATCAATAACTTAGGTATCTTAACATTTAACAACGTTGTCACCGGCGGTACATTTCCGCGATTAACTTTTAATACGAAGGGCTTAGTTACGGCTGGTTCGGTACTTTTATCTTCAGATGTAACTACCGGTCTAGGATTTACGCCATCTTCGAACGTACTACCCTCTGCAAACATTTATGTTGGTAGCGCATCAAATATTGCAACGGGCGTTGTTTTATCTGGCGATGCAACGATTAGCAATTTAGGAATTTTAACTTTAGCGAATACGCCGGTGTTGGCTGGTACTTATTCTAAGTTAACGGTTGATACTAAGGGTCGCGTTACTTCCGCTACTAATATAAATTCGGGCGATGTAACCACGGCTTTAACATTTACGCCTATTACAAGCGTTTTAACTTCCGGAAATATTAACGTTGGTAACGCTACAAATGTGGCGCAATCGATGACTCTTTCCGGCGATGCGACACTTTCAAATACGGGCCTACTTAATTTAAATACCGTACCAATTACTAAAGGCGGAACTGGCGCAACGACGGCATTAGCGGCGTTTAAAAACTTATCTCCGACTACAACTAAAGGTGATTTGATTGTTCATAATGGCATCGATAATTCGCGATTACCGGCGGGCGCAAATACGCAAGTGCTAATAGCGGATTCAACGCAAGCAACGGGTCTTAAATGGGTTAATAACGGAGTTATGAATCGAAATATGACTGCGGTGGCGGTCACAAATACAATAGTTGAAACGGCAATCTACAGTTATTCGATTCCGGCTGGAGCTTTAGGAACTGTAAGCGGAGTACGCCTTAACTTAGCCGGAACATACTTAAATAATTCCGGCGCGGCACGAACCGTGCGCGTAAAGGTCATGTATGGTGCAACTGTTTTATTTGATGATACATCTATTTCTTTTGCTACGGCAGCGGTCGCCCGTGCTTATCAATTTTCACTGAATCTTTTCAATGCAGGAGCAACAAATAGCCAAAAGCTAAATGGTACTGCCATGTTTTCAAATGCGGCTGCAGCCACTGCCGGAACCGGTGATTTTACTATCACAAATACTTTAAACACAGTACTTTATGGAACAGCAGCCGTAGATTCCACGGTGGCCCAAACGCTTCAAGTTACGGTGATTCATAGTTTTGCAGCGACAACGGTAACAATGACGAATCAAATGGCAACTCTAGAATTTTTATACTAAAGGACCAGTGAACCTTGCGCACGCCCAAATCAAAAAACATTTTTAGAAAGATAAATATAAAATTTATTTTTTCTTTTATGGTTTTTTTGATGGCGGCGAATGAAGCTCACGCCCGCGTTGCCGGCATCGATTTACGCATGAAGCGATTTGGCTTTTTCACCGGCGTAGGGCGTGGTGAATACAAAGGCAGTGATCCTTACTATGATGTTAAATTTGCGACGACCCCATCTATTTATGGACTTACCTTGGCAGGCGGAAAATTTTCAAGGCTGTGGAGTTTTACGGCAACGCGAAGTAATTTTTATTTACAAAATCGTGATCGAATTACCTTTTCGACGATGGCCACTTATTCAATACGTTTGGGTCAAATTAACGAAAAACAAAATTACTTTTTTCTAGGGACTTCTTTAAGGACTCTCAGTTTTTCGCGCGAACTTTCAATTGATGGAGAAATACTGTATTCAACCCCCGTCACAATGCTACTTCCCGGTATTTTACTGACTTACCAACATCACATTACCAAAGGCTCGCTCATTTTTTCTCAGCTCATCGTTGATTTTCCTGTTTATTACACAGTTCTGGCAAATCCAGATCAAAGCAATCAAGTAAATGCGCGGCTCAACATTGGCGCCCTGGTGGAATTAAGCCAGCACTGGTCATTTCACGCCGAATCTCAGTTAAGCATGAATCGGTCGTCGACCATGAACGGACCCGATAAAACTTTTCATACGTTGTATGAAGGTTCGCTGCTAACGGGTCTATTTTATCTATTTTAGTAGTTAGTAATAATATCTGGTTCCGGCAAAGAGGAACTGATGAAAAAAATTAACGGATTTTATTGTCAAACCGCGCAAATAAAGCTAGCAGATTAACAATGATTTCAATGGGCGTTGATGTAGGCGGAACAAATTTAAGGGTTGGAGCGGTTAACCACGAAGGTGAAATGCTTTTTAGTTTTAAAGAGAGCACGCCGACCGATGGTTCAGCTGAGACGCTGATTCAGGTTCTTTTCCAACTGGTATTGCAAGTGCAGAATCAGGTTCAATCGCAGTTCCATGAACCTTTGGTAGGCTTAGGGTTAGGCTGGCCGGGGGTGGTTCGAAAAAACGAAGGAGTCGTTCTAGAAACTCCAAATATTCGCGGATTTGAACAATTTCCCTTAAAAGCTCGCTTAGAAAGTGTGCTTAATCTTCGCTGTGAAATTGAAAACGATGCCAATTGTGCGGGCCTGGCTGAAAAACATTTTGGGGTGGCTAAAACTTTTCAAAATTTTATTTTACTTACTTTTGGAACGGGAATTGGCGGGGCCATTTTTGCGAACTCGCAATTGCTGCGCGGGCATTCCGGCCTGGCGGGGGAAATTGGGCATATGTGCTTACACCCCGGTGGACTGTTATGCGGTTGCGGAAGTCATGGTTGCTTAGAAAAATACGTTTCGGCGAAGGCATTAGAAACCAGGGCTTTACAGAAATGGAATCGACCCCTTGCGGCCCGAGAAATTTTAGAAATGAGTGAGAGTGATGCCGACGCGGCCTTGTTAATAAAAGATTATGTGTCTGATTTGAGCCTAGCGTTAGGATCCTTAATGAATATTTTCGATCCCGAAGCTTTTGTTTTTTCGGGAGGACTATTTACCACGGGTGGCACGCCGATTCTTAAAGAGTTAAAAAAACAGCTGACCGCGCAAGGCTATCAAAGCATTAAGAAAAATATTTCTTGTGTAGCTTCAACTCTAGAAGGTAGAGCCGGCATCATCGGTGCGGCGAGCTTATTATTTCCAATTTAAAATTAAGCTAAATTAGGCTAAATTAAGCTAAGTCAGGCTAAAATTAGGCTTCGCGCTGATTGCGATCTAAGCTGACCGCCAAAATAATAATTAATCCCTTGAAAACCATTTGATAAAAACTGGAAACTCCCAATAGATCCATTCCATTGTTAAGCGTCGCCATAGTGAGGGCGCCAATGAGACTTCCGGTAACGGTGCCCACACCACCTTTTAAACTGACGCCACCAATCACCACGGCGGCAATGGCATCTAATTCAAAAAGCTGGCCTGCATTCGGATCAGCGCCGTTTAAACGGCCCGATAAAAGTAATGAGGCCAAACCCGCAAATAATCCCATCAATGCATAGGCGATGATCTTCACTCGTTTCAGCGGCACGCCCGCCCAGTACGCGGCTTTTTCATTGGAGCCCACCGCATAAACACTGCGGCCAAAAACCGTATGATTCAGAATAATCCAGGTCACGCCAATAATAAGAATTAAGAAAAGGGCTAGATTTGGGAAGCCCTTGTAACGCAAAAAACTTTGGCCAAAAAGAATGAATGCAAATAGCGGAAAAATTAAATTCACAAATCGAAAGTTTTTTCTTTCTTTCCAAAAACTATAGAAAAAGATGGCCGCGGCACAGCCTAGAAAAATAATTGTAGCAAATTCCGAAAAATAGCCACCGGCTAGTTCGTTTAAATTTTCACCCATTGGTGAAATACTTGAGCCGCCCGAAAAAATTAAAGCTAATCCCCGGGCCACCACCATCATTCCTAAAGTGATAATAAACGGCGCCAATCGCAAAGTGGCAATAAGGGCCCCGTTCACCAGTCCAATTAAAACACCCGCAATAAGCGCCACGCCGGCTGATAGCCAAAGGCCCATTACACCCATAGTTCCCAGACCATAATTCACTTGCGAGAGCCCAACGACGACGCCACACAGGGCCACCACGCTGCCAATCGAAAGATCAATGCCACCGGTTAAAATAATCATAGTCATACCGGCCGCAAGGATCCCATTGATTGAAGTTTGCCGAATAAGGTTCGTTAAATTTCTAGGTGAAAGAAAATCTCCGCCGGTCCACACGGTTAGGATAATCGCTAAGGTCAAAAATCCAAGCCACGCTCCATTTGTTTTAAGAAATTGTTTCATATTTTCTCCACTTTGCTGTCTGCTTGGATTGCTAATTTGATGATGGCTTCTTCTTGAAATTCGGACTTAAGCAATTGACCCTGAATGCGGCCGCCGGCCATAACTAAAATTCGATCGCTAAGGGCCATCAGCTCTGGCAAATCCGAACTGATTAATATAATTGCTTTTCCTTCTTGAGCCCATTGCCGCGCCAACTGATAAATTTCAAACTTGGCCCCGACGTCGACTCCGCGGGTGGGTTCGTCCAAAATTAAAATCTCAGGTGAATTTTGCATCACCCGTGCGAAGATGACCTTCTGTTGATTACCACCACTGAGTTCAGTGATTGTTTGTTCGGTCGAATGAAAACGGGTTCTTAAAACTTTTAAATCTTTTTCAGTTCTACTTTTCTCAATCGATTTTGAAACCCAAGAAAATAAACTTTTTTGGGCTAAGCGCACAACACTCGTATTTTCAGAGAGCGACCGTGTGGGTAAAATACTTTGCACTTTTCGATCTTCCGGAACGAGTCCAAAACCCTGGCGGTAAGCTTTTTGTAATTTACCAAAAGCCTTTTTAGATTTTTTAAATTTCACTTCGCCGGATGTCGTATAGGCTTCATCGCCACAAAGCGCTTGTAAAATTTCGCTGCGCCCAGCACCTAGCAGCCCGCTAAAACCTAAAATCTCTCCTTGCGCCAATGAAAAATGAAGCGGTCCATATTTTTTTGCGCTCGCAAGATGATGCGCGCAAAAATCTTCGACTTCTAAAATAATATTTGAGCTCGCCGATGAAATTTGCGGTTGAAATGCTTGTTCGAGTTCTCGCCCGACCATCGCGCGGATCAGGTCTGCTTGCTTGAGCCCTTTTACCTCGGAAGTAAAAACATTTTGACCATCTCTAAGCACCACAACTCTATCGGCTAAATAAAATATTTCTTCCATGCGATGCGAAATGTAAATAAGAGCGCAGCCTTGTTTTCTTAAATCCTGCAGCAATGAAAAAAGTTTTTTCGTTTCCCGATGAGTTAGTGAAGAGGTGGGCTCATCTAAAATTAGTATTTTAGAATTTCTAGAAAGGGCCTTTCCGATTTCAACTACTTGTTGTTGTCCCGGGCTTAAAGTAGACATTTTTTGCATCGGTGAAAAATCAGCGGCTAATATCTTTAACCAATGCTCGGCCTTTTTTTGCAGGCTTCTGTGGTCGACCAATCCTTTTTGCGTGGGCCAATGTCCGACCATCATGTTCTCGGCAACAGATAATTGTGGAAACGTGGAAAGCTCTTGGTGGATCAAAGCAATTCCTTGTGCTTCGGAATCACGCGGAGATCGAAAACTCACCGGTTGATTTCGAACTTCGATCACGCCTTCAAATTCGCCGACGGGGTAAACACCACTAAGAATTTTCATGAGTGTTGATTTGCCGGCGCCGTTTTCTCCGACCAAAGCTAAAATTTCGCCGGGCTGAACCTCAAGCTGAATCGAGCGTAAAGCCTTCACGATGCCAAAGCTTTTTGAAATATTTTTAAGTGAAATGAGGGGTAACAATTACTTCCCCAGTACGTCGGCCTTTGAGTGAAATCCGGTTTTATAGATTCGCTCTTCTAAATTTTCTTTGTTAATCCCGTAAACCGGTGTGGCCGAAACAGGCACC
This sequence comes from Bdellovibrio sp., assembly GCA_014378765.1. Lineage (GTDB taxonomy): Bacteria > Bdellovibrionota > Bdellovibrionia > Bdellovibrionales > Bdellovibrionaceae > Pseudobdellovibrio. The sequence goes on from JACMNA010000167.1 coordinate 7,706, forward strand.
GTGAATGAACCCGACTTAACTGAATCAGTTGATTTTGGTTTTTCGCCTTTGGCTAATTGAAAGGCCACAAGGGCCGCCGTCTGCGCTAAGGGCGCAATGTCTTTTAAAACTTCAAACTGCTGCTTACCCGCCACGATGTCTTTGATCGCCGCTAAATCGGCATCGGCTCCGGCTACAAAAACTTTACCGGCTAAGCCCTGCTCGCTTAAAGCTTGCACCGCTCCGCGCGCCATCCCGGAATTATTTGCAATCACCGCTTGTATGTTATTTTTATTTTGCGTCAAGGCATTCTCAACCGTGGCCATCGCCAAGCTTGAACTCCAACCCTCGTGATTTTTTTTCATAACGACTTTGATCTGTGGATATTTTTTTAAAACACTTTCAACTCCACGAGTGATATCGTTAGCGACCGAATGACCGGCTTGACCCAATAACAGAACATAATTTCCTTTTTCACCTGTGGCTTTAACCGCGGCTTCGGCTTGCAAAACCCCTACTTTAAATGAATCCATGGTCACATAGAAATCGACGGGCGCATTAGATATCAACCGATCGTAAGCCACCACGGGCACTTTATCGTCGTGGGCCATTTTTACTAAATTAGCCGCCGCTTCCGAGTTGACGGGCTGAATGATCAAAACCTTAACACCTTGAGAAAGTAAATTTTCTACTTTAGCAGACTGGGTTTGAGAATTATTTTCGGCTGAAACCACGATGGGCTCAAAGCCTAATTTTTTTGCCTCAGCAATAAAATATTTTTGATCTTTCTGGTAACGCTCTTCTTGCAATGTTGAAAGCACCAGTCCGATTTTAATTGGCGCGGCCAGCACCGGAGGGCTTGATAATAAACCGATTAAAAAAGAAACCAAAAATACGATCGCTGTTAACATTTTTTTCATAATATTCCTTTTAACTTACTGTCTAACTTGCTGTCTAACTTACTGACTAATTTCTTGCATAATTTTCATTGTTGTAAATTATTGCGTAGCAGGAGGCTGCTTGAATCACAACAGTTAATTCATACGAAAACGACAGTTAACGACTGAGTGTTTAGGTTATAGGCATGGCTATTACCTTAGATCGATTCTTTACTTGAATCATCCCGGCATTAGCTTCGCAACTAGATTATAAGAACAAAATCCACTAACAAAGGTTGATGCGATGAAGACAGAATTACGAAGTTTATTGACGGTTCTGGCAACTATATCTGCCTTCAGTCCCCTGCAGGCTCGCGTGGCGGCATTGCCGATCACCATTTCGAAGATGAATTTGGAGCTTCTCAAACAAGAAGCCTTTAAACAGTGTCAAAAACCATTTAATATTCCGGTGATCACAAGCATCCCGGTATTAGACCCGCCCAAAGATGGACGTCCTGAAAGTGAAGGAATGGTTTATCAAGAAGAACTTGAAGTTCGAACCACGAATCTATTAGATACAAATCAATTTTATTTTTCACCTCGGCCTCGACTAACCGTGAACACTTTACCGATGAATATTTATGTCGATCGCGATCAATCTGGAAATTATGAACTGAAGTCTTGGGCTGATGCCAATCCTGACTATTCATCGCCGCTGATTCGGCCCCCAATTGATAAAAGTAGTATTCCAATGGCGGGCCAAGTCTTAACTGAAATCATCGTGGGTCACCTTTCGCCCAAGGGTGATTACCCTCAATTGTTTGATATCAGATCGAGTGCTTATGTTCGTTTTGCCGGATTTCCGCCGCAAATTACCGGCGCCTCGCTGCGCTTAGGTGCCCATAGGATATTTAGCCAGGGAGTAAATGGTAAAAGTGAAAAAAGCAAAGAAGATTTTCCTATTATTCGCTCTATTTATATTTCGGCTCCGAGCCAAACAAAGGCCGTTGCCTTAGTTTTGCTGGAGAGCGAATTATTTTGTGGAGCCCTTAGCCTAGAGATGTCACCACAAAAAGAAAAAGCGGAAATCACCATAGATAGTCACTGGTACACTCGCGAAGATTTCAACTGGAAAAATGATCCACACACGGGACTTGTTGCTTACAGCAGTATGTTTTGGAAAAAACAGAATGTTGAAAATGGAGCGATGAGAAGTGCTGCCCACGATTCAGATATGCTCACGGTTAATTATGCAAATGGCCTTCAAAAAAGAATTGCGATCGATCCTCCGAAAACGGGATTATCGATTCAGGATCTAGGAACCCATCAAACTCAAGCCACAAGTTGGATTTTAGCCAATGAAGACCGAAACCCTAGCCATTATGTAGACTTCAAACCGGCCTTAGGAAATACTAATTATGATTTGCGCGCCAGTTACAGTGTCAACATTTTAGAAAGCAATATAAAAACAGGAATTCGGCTTTATCAATTGGCCGCCGATGGTGAATACGGTGATAATATTGTAGCGGTTTCTACGATTGAACAAGATATTCCTCAAGCGAAAAATGCCAATCAATCCGTTCATTTTAAATACAAAACCACGGCTTTTTACCCGACTCAAACGGATGATTGTGAATTCATCCGACAAAAGCTTTCTGGTCTACCTGCTTCGGGTGGAGTTATTGATATTCCGGAGGGTATTTTTAATTGTACTTCAAAGATCGTCATAAAGAAAAGCCATGTGAAATTTCGCGGTGCCGGAGAAAAGCTAACTACACTGCGTTTGGCTGACCAGTCGCCCGCACCCGTATTGGTCATCGGTGATGACAAAGTCATTCAAGATACGAACGGCAATTGGATCACGGCAATTCGCGTTTCTGATGTCGAAGTTTCAGATTTAACGGTCGATGGAAATTTAGCCAATCAAGATCCAAAAAAAGAATGCGGTAACGGAATTTGTGACGGCGATGTGACTAATATTCGAAATAACGCCATTACTATCCGCGGAGCTTCATATGTATCTTTAAATCACGTGACGGCCCACAGCGCTATTTCGGGCGGTCTGGTCACCGAGAAATACTGCGATCATTTGCACATCAAAGATTTTACTTCATACGGCAATTTTTTTGATGGCTTTGCTGGTTATCAAACGACAGACAGCCTATTTGAATCTGTTAATCTATCACGAAATAAAGGAGCCGGAATTTCAATCGACATCCAATTTGATAACAATACATTTTCGGGCGGGCTGCTAGCCAGCAATGGTGACGTCGGGATCTTCGCCCGAAATCTGAGCGGCAATACTTTCAAAAATTTAAAGATTAGTCATAGCGGAAGTCACGGCGCTTTTTTTGCGGAAGCGGAAGGTCCTAACAGCTGTGCGAATAACAATGAATTTCAAAGCATCACTGTGGAAAATTCAAAAGGTTACGGAATTGTAATCGCGAGCCCTTGTACCGGAAATAAAATAACGGGCGCAAGTCTATTCAAAGAAAATTCCAGCGGCTGTTATCAAGTTAATCCCGCTACCAAAATGAGTGTGTCGCCCGAGACTATTTGCCTGAAGTAAGAAAAAGAGTTCTCGCTTCAATCGCGGATAAAAAACCGGCATAGCTCCAGGTTAAATCCGGAGCTGAAATCGGAACTCCGGCTTGGCGATCAAATTGCTCTGACATTTCGCCCCCAGAGCCAGTGTATTTACGAAGCGTCTCTAAAAATGTATCGCCGCGATGCTGTAGACTAGCTAGCAACCTTTGGCCTTTTGCGGATTGAATTGAAATCAACTCGCCAGAATTTAATAAAAGTTCCGGTTCGAGCCCCTTATGCTGTGACAGAGAATTTTGTAAAAAACTTAGATTTAGTTCGTTGACTTGAATTTCTTTGGCATTTTTTATTTCTAGCGCCACCCGAAAATAAAATTCGGCAAATGCCGCCGTTGTCATATACCAAGGATTACCCCCAAAATAAACATCATCAGAAAAACGACCGATCGCAGGTGCAAAGGTTAAAAAATTAACTGCGTAGGTTTCATTGAAAACATTTTCCAGCGCAAGCGCGGTTGATAGAAACTGGTCTCGCGAAAAACCAAGAAATGATAGCGAATGACTATGAAGGGCCGCTAAAATCACCGCGGTATCAAGGTTCGAAGCTTTGTAGTTGCTGTTTGGCAATTGCTTAAGCTCGCGACTTGCCCCGATAATTTTTTTTTCTGAATTCCAGTATTTTGCAAGTTCTTGATTGATAGATAGCGCTGACTTGGCAAGTTCATTTGAAAAATGCACGTCTTCACTGCCGTTAAAAAATTCAGATCCAGCCCGTAACGCCGCGGCTTGCACAAACTGCGTATAGAAATGCAGTCCCATCAATTCTTCCCAAAGGTCGTAGCAAGGTAAATTCCAATGCAAAATAACGTATTCAAGATCCCGATGAATCACCTGCTTAGCTTCATCACGAAGGGCCGCATCGCTGTTTAATACTTTTTCGAATTCTTTTTCTAATTCTTTGTCTAATACTTTTAAAGCGCGCATTAAAGTTAAGGCGCGAAGGGCCGTCCCATCCGACTGCGGCCTAGACCACGGAATTGTATCGGGTGTTCCGTCAACTAAGTAGCGCGGTTCTCCGAGACCTTCGACTCCGGGCACCCGTTGCTGTTGCGCTGAAAGCTGAATAAATTCTCGGATCTTCTGCAAGTACAGTTGACGTTCATTTACTGTTTTTGAATTTTTAAAAAGTGTAACAACTTGATCGATGGTCAAACTAGCATCACGAATCCAGTGAAAATAATAATTAGGAGAATTTTTTGAAGGGGATGCGATCACGGTTCCAGGAACGGTGCCCGCCGACGAAATATTTTGCATCATGCGGTCGGTTGAGATTTTGGTTTGCAATTGAATCCAAACTGCAAGCGGCTGATCTGCCTTAACTGCCACGGATGACAGACAGATTCCTAGCGAGATTAAAAACTTCATCGAGAATTTTTTTCTTTTGGTCGGCTAATTAAGGGCCTGATAAAATAAGATTTGCTTCCACTTTTACCAAGGTCGCACGAAAATCCTACTTGCGCTAACTGCGCGCCAGTTAGCTGAATCGTAGTTTCGACCAAGACATCCGTCACCGCATAATTTTGGCCGACGTCAGCGCGAGTCCATTTAATTCGCGCTGAAAAACCGTCAAGCTTGGCGGTTTTCGCTGTTACCCAAATCTGTTTTTCATCCGGCGAAGCGCGTGCAAATAATACGCTACGATCTCCGCCGCCATCGAACTGAACCTGCGGAATGATTTCGACTTCAGATAATATTCGGTCTATGACCGATCTTCGTTCTTGCGCATCATGAATTTGATAATAAAAATCGGTATTGAAAACATCATAAATTGGAATCTTTGCGTAGTACAATGATCCCGCGCCGATTTGGCAGCGGTAGCCTTCAACATTCATGGGCGCTAGTGGCAGGGCCGCGCAATCGGCCTGAGGCTTTAATCCTCGAATTATATTTGCCGTGACCGGATTAATCAAACTAAGAACCGCTCCTCCACCTTCAATGACTTTAAGTAAAGTTGCCGAAAGTTCCGCCGTTGTTAGCCCGGTATCTTGATGGATAACAAGTTTACATTTTTTAGAATCCAACAAATCTGCTGTGGGATTTAGATTCCAGTGATGAATGCGCGGATTAATTCCCGAATGCATGAGAAGCCCCAATAGACCCGCCATCCAATCTGACTGCACGACTCGGGAATTCACGCCTGGCAGGCTCGATGGAACATGCGCGTCTGAATCTTTGATCAAACAAACGGGATCTTCAAGCTCATGCGCCTGACCTAAAAAATCTCCGTAAGGCGCAATGATTTTTTGGCCTATATCTTTAATCAATTGATAAGGTGCGCGCGGTTTCGCGTCGGGCCCCAGCGGAGCATCAAAATATAAGGTCTCGCTTTGCGTGCCGTTGTTGCGCCAAATATCGCGCGTGTTGACGGCCATAAATCGATTGGCCACTTCGGCATCAAGATCGCGCCAGAAAGCGTCTGGCAAATCTTTTTCGAGCACGGCTTGAAACCGATCGCTGTTTTTCAAAGAATTATAATACGGAAGTATAGCTGTCTTCATCCAATGCGGCTGCCAGTTATCACCTTCATGAAAATAATAGATAAACAACGCCTTTAGACCATGACCAATCGTGGTCAAATAAGTCTGCTGACGAGCCTCGGTAGTAACACCAGTGCCGCGCCACCAACCGCCTTGAATTTCGGGTCCCATCACCCAGGCCTCTCGCCGACCCAAATAGCTGTCCGTGGCTGCATCGGCCGCTTTCACATCATGGTCGGCCTTGAATGGCAGATTCAGCAAGGGTTCTTCCGGAGTTTCGTAAGTCTTAGGGTATAGATTAACCGTCATCATTCCGGTCTCTTGACCAGGCTCTTTAGAGTTTCTGAATTTGTAATTCGGGAGCAAGCCATTCTCGGTCGCATTATAGCTTTCCGCCAGAATGAAAAGAACTTCGGGTTCATTGACTCCTAAATTTGTCCAAACTTTTCTTATTTTTTTCAAGTAAGAAAAAAGTGAGAAATCTTGAAATCGATACCAATCTTGGTCTTCAGCTAAATGAGGTCCGCGCTCAACCGGTGGTAAAATTTCATTCCAGCTTTTCCACTGGCGGCCATGATTTGCATTTAAGTTTGTTAAATTTAGATAATTATCTTTTAAAAATGTTTGGTACTGCTGAACGGCATTAGGTCCGTAATCATGGTTATAGATGGACTGCCACATGAAATTGGTTTCATTATCTACCTGAATAAATGAAATGGGTTTTCCTGCGCCAATTCGAGATTTCAGAACTTGGTGATAAACGGTTTGCAACCAAATTTCTGAGTGACGTAAAAAATCAGCATCCAGATAACTGAACAAAGTGGTTTTTTGACCTTTAGAATTTCTGGCATGGCTGTTGGGATATTTTTCGTGAAACCAAAGTGGAATGGCGCCGAAACCTAAAAAACCCCACTCCGCATTGATGTAGGGCCCCGGTCGGACTAGAATATGTTTGATTCCGTGCTCTGCAATCAGTTTAAAAAAAGTATTCACATCACGAGATGGATAATCAGCATTTCCATCTCCGTCTTCATCGACGGTTCCATTAAAGTCAAACTGCCCCTCGGCGTATTCATGAAAATCCCAAGGAATATAAAAACCGATGGCATTCATTTTTGCTTCAACCATGCGGTCTAATGCTTGATTCCACAGTGCGATGACCTGACTTCTAGGAATGTTTCGACCCTGACCACCGCGCAGACGAAAATATTGCAGCTCGGCGCCGTACAGTTGCGGTTGAGCTTGGCCATCAATCCATAATTGGTCGCTATGAATTTGCACAGATTTTTTAGAATGATCAGTGGTGCTTGCAAAAGCCGATGGCATCATTATCGCTAATGATAGACAGAGCGTTAAACCTTTTGATAGTAATACGGAATTCGCATTTAGCTTTGGCACAAGCCCCCCTCTAAAAGACCGTCCAGACCTTAACCTGAAAATCAGGCCTGTCAATATGGTTAGAAATAGTTGAAACAAAGGAGATTAAAATATGAGCAATGAACCAATAGCCGCCAAGGTTGATTCCCTTTCTTTTATTAACTGCCCCGATGAAGTTGCAATAAAAATTACCGAGCTAGATAGCCAAGACTATTGTCGTCGCATTTGGGGAAAAGATGCCTCACTTTGGAAATCAGATCCAACCGAGCAAATTATGATTGAAAAATCTTTAGGGTGGCTGGTCGTTATTGGCGAAATGCAAGAGGCTCTGACCAAAATCGATCAATTTGTGCAAAATATCAAAAAATCAGGTTTTAGTCACGTTGTGCATCTAGGAATGGGGGGCAGCAGCCTAGCCGCTTTAGTTTTTGCTCGCACTTTTGATTTAAGAGACGGCTTGCCACTGACCGTTCTAGACACCACCGATCCGATCACAATAAAAAAAATTGCGGATTCAGTTCCGCTTGCGAAAACACTTTTCATCGTGGCCAGTAAATCGGGAACCACCGGTGAAACATTAGCGTTAAAAGATTATTTTTACGAACGACTGAAATTTTTAAAAGGAGATCAAGCCGGCGAAAATTTCGTGGCCATCACTGACGCAAATAATGTCTTGGTGCAAATGGCTCAAAACGAAAAATTTAGACAAGTATTTCTTAATCAATCAGACATTGGCGGACGTTACTCGGCGCTGACTTATTTCGGACTTGTTCCGGCGGCACTGATGGGTATTGATGTCAGTGAAATATTAAAACGCGCAATGAAATTTGCCGAGGCAACGCGCGCCAACGTTGAAGGCCCCCCTTCAGCCGCATTTACACTGGGCGCTGTTTTAGGCGAAATGGCCCGGCATAAAAAAAATAAGGTCACGTTCATCGTTGAAAAACCTTTAGAAACTTTCGGACTTTGGGTTGAGCAACTTATCGCCGAAAGCACCGGAAAAGATGGAACAGGAATTATTCCGATCACCAACGAACCGTTAGGTAAACCTTCCGACTACGGTAACGATCGTCTTTTTATTTATTTGACCCTTGAAGTTGTAAGCAAAAATTCAAACGATGAAAAGTTGAAAAATTTTGTTTTAGCTTTAAGCGAAGCCGGTCAGCCAATTGTAACTATAAAAATGAAAGATCTTTTTGATCTCGGCCAAGAGTTCTTCCGCTGGGAATTCGCTGCGGCCTTGGCCGGAGCCATTTTAGGAATCAACGCGTTCGATCAACCCAATGTTCAAAAAAATAAAGATATCACTAATCAAATACTTTCTGAGAAATTGGTTCAAGAAAATCCAACATTCACTGAAGGCTCGTTAAGTATTTATTCCACTGAAAATTTACGCCCCTTTTTGCTGAATACTCATCCCGGTGATTATCTTGCCTTGATGGCCTTCCTACCTGAATCGCCAACAACAACCGAATGGCTTCAGCGAATTCGCGCCAGTATGCAAGATAAACTGAGGTTGGCCACCACCTTGGGCTATGGTCCCCGTTTTCTTCACTCTACGGGGCAACTGCATAAGGGCGGCCCTAGCAATGGGCTTTTTATTCAGCTAACGGCGGATTATATCCCCGATATTTCTATTCCGTTCAGAAAGTACACTTTCGGTGATTTTATCACGGCGCAAGCCCAAGGTGATTTACAAGTGCTACGGGCAAATCAGCGACGTGCCCTGCGCATTCATCTAGGTAGCGATGTGGAATCCGGGTTAAAAGAACTACTAGAACTGGTGAGTAAGTTGAATCAGTAAGTAACATCAGAATTTTAACGAACTTTGGAAGGTCACAATTTCTTCTTCAGGCTCTTCTTTTTAATCAATCATAGTTTACTCTGAAATTATGCTGTCTTAAGACTATGTAAAACTTTATAGTTTTCTTTTGCAGAAGCAAAAAGGCTTCTATCCGACCCTAACTATTTTGCTACAATGACGCTAGAGTTTGGTCATGCTGATGACTTAGTTAGTGGGGCAACTCAAAATTACGCCGATGCGGCAAGTCCTGTCCTAAAAGTTTTTGCCACAGGTAAGGATGAAATTGCATCCGGTCTTTATTTTTTATTACTTAAGCCTCATTTTATTCTCTTGGCCGATACCACAATAAATAAGAATCCAAGCTCTGAGAAATTAGCGAAAATTGCAGCTGAAATAGTTAGAAGAGAAAATTCAAAATACATACTTGCCGGAGATATTCAAGCCGACGCTGCCGTCAATTCTGAAATTTTAAAGTGAATTTTTCCATTTTGCGAACTTAAAGAAAGTGCCAATATTCTTATTTTCCCCAACCTGAAAGCTAGTCATATTTCATACAAACTTTTGCAACAGCTTGGTGATGTCGAAGTGATTGGCCCTTTTCTATTGGGTGTTCGGGGATCTGTAAAAATCTTGCAAAAAACTTCTACTGTAGAAGGAATCGTAAACTCCGGGGCGCTTACAAGTTTAAAAGCACAACATGTTAAAGAAAAGCGATTAAAACAGGCTCTTAAATAGGAAAGCTACTTCTTTAGTGTCTTGTCTTCAGATGAAACATCAGAAGGGCCAGTGTTTTTAGAAATACCAAACATTTCTGGAAACATAAACATTCCAATCACGAATAATATCATTACAACAAATATAAAACCAATAATCAAGACGGTTTCAATATTCACAAATTCGCCTCGTTTTCGAATACACCCTCACATTTTGAACAAAAACCATAAAAAAGAACTGACAAATTAGCCTTCGAGAAATCGTGGATATCCTTTAAAGCTTTCTCAATTTTCTTAAAGAGATCCTCATTTCCCTTATTCATTTTTCCACATGATTTACAAATATAATAGTGTTGGACTTTTTTATCAAAAACAAACTGATACACTTTTCCCTTCTTTGGTAAATCGAGTTCTTGAATCAGACCCAATGAAATAAATTTTTCTATATTTCTATAAATTGTCGTTCGATCTACGTCTGGTAAAATTGACATTAGATGATCTTGAATTTCTTTTATCGGAATATGTCGGTTTTGATTATCTAAAAAAAATTGGATCAAATGTTGCTTTGAAGGCGTCATCCGCAAACCTCTAGATTTTAAAAATTCGACTAAATCTTTGTGTTTTTTCATTCCATACTCTCCCACATACTTAAGTTACCATAACCTATGATTCTACTTTGAGTCAGTTGCCAATTGCTTGGAATTGAGCCCCCATATCCATAAAAAGTTACTAATTTTTTTCCGGGATTTGCTAAGCATAGCTGATTGTAGACCCTAGATGTATATTGTATATAGTATTTTTGATTGAGCTCAATTTGACTATCTATTTTGATATAGCCAAAATCGGAAATGTGTTCTTGAAACGGATTATATAAGTAGTAAATGTCATAATCGGACCAATCAAGATTCAGCATATTGCCGTGAATAAAATGTACATTTTTAAGGTTATTTACTGAGCGAATCTTTTCCGCCACTTTGAACTGGTCTGCCCTTTGCTCAATACCATAAATATTCATTTTCGTTAATAGTGACAAAACAATACATAGCTTTC
>JACMNA010000168.1 GCA_014378765.1 Bdellovibrio sp.
CTTTTTAGGTTCGTACTTTCCCGCGCGCACCACTTTAAGAATTCAGCCGGCACTTTTACTGCGACAGAAAAATTAAACGCTTACTTCAAAATCGTGTAGAGCTTGATTCAGTGAAGTTTTCTTATTCGTCGTCTCTTGTCTTTGACCGATAATTAAGGCACATGGAACGCCAAATGTTCCACCCGGAAAATCTTTATTTTGCACGCCAGGTATAACAACCGAGTTTGCCGGCACACGGCCTTTGATTGCGGGCGCATTTTTTTGGGTGACATCAATTATTTTTGTTGAAGCGGTTAACGTTACGCCAGCACCTAGTACGACGCCTTTTTCAAGGTGCACACCTTCAACGACGATACAGCGACTACCTAAAAAACAATCGTCTTCAACAATCACGGGTTGCGCCTGTGCGGGTTCCAAAACGCCACCAATTCCTACGCCGCCCGATAAGTGAACGTTCGCACCAATTTGTGCGCACGAGCCAACGGTGGCCCACGTGTCAACCATTGTATTAGCTCCTACGAAGGCGCCAATATTGATGTAAGATGGCATTAAGATCGCACCCCTTTCAATGTAACTGCCAACGCGCGCCAAGGCTTGTGGCACTACGCGCACCCCTTCAGTGCCGCTCCATTTTTTGAGGGGAATTTTATCGAAAAAATTCCAATGCTCGAGTTCAATTAATTGCATCTTCTGTGTTTTGAAATAAAGCAATATAGCTTTTTTAACCCAATCATTCGTGACCCAACCGGATGCAGTTTTTTCGGCGACGCGAATTTGGCCATGATCGAGTTGCTTGATGACAGATTGAATTGCTAACTCGTCATTTTCGGTGATGACATAATTACTAAGCGCAGCGTTTTCATAAAGTTCATTGATTTGATTTTTCATTACATTCCTATTTGTTGCGAAGGCGCGCGGTTTCTTTAAGGCCCGCAATAATCGCGGGCACTTGCGTTTTAATAATTTGGTCAAAACTAATATCGCGCTCGATTTCATACGTCAGCGTAGGAATTTTCTTTTCAAATCCGGCGTAAGTACCAAGGGAGCCTGGCGTAGGATAACCAATGTCGGGTTCAATCACGTAACCCGTCAGTTTTGCGATAACCGCGGCTTCGGGGATATCACCATTGGTGTTAAGCATTGGCTTCCATGAGTGCAATGATATAATTAGCTGCACCGAATTAGCCTCAAGCCATTGAACTAAGGCTTTATTTTCATTTTCACTTAACGGTGAGGGGCCAGGTTGATAACGAACCGTCGCGGCTACGGGCGACCAATCTTTCGTGGGTAAATTCCGATTCAGATCCACTTTGTTTGAATTACCGCGCGTTTTTAAAAGCACTCCTTCAGGATTAAATTCGGGCACTAACGTCAGCTGCAAATCGAGATCATATTTTTCACGAAAAATTTCTAACAGGCAGCGGCTAGCTACAACGCCCTCGGGTTCATCGCCGTGCACACCGCCAATGACTAAAACGTGAGCTTTATTTTTGCCGCCCGCCGGCGGATTAAAGCGGTAAGCGTGAATCGGTAGACCTAATTTCGTTTCTCCAAATTTGAACATTTCCATAGAGAGCATTTTTATGCAAAAGTAATTGAATGTCACGAAAGCTTTTTACCTATCAAGGAACTGATCTGCACTTTGGGCCGAATGCGTACCCACTTAAAAGTGCGGTTAAGAATTACCAGCAGCCCATTTGGCTTTACGATCTTGCAATTATCGAAGAACGGGTACGGTGGATTCAAAGTTGGCCGCAGTTAGGGCGCTTGCATTACGCGATGAAGGCTAATTTTAATTTAGATATTTTAAAACTTTTTAAGAAATTGAATTGCGGCCTTGATGTGGTATCGGTCGGTGAAATGAAGCACGCGCTCAAAGCAGGGTTTACCGGCGCCGATTTTATTTTTTCGGGCGTTGCTAAATCCCGCGCCGAATTGGCGTGGGCGATCGAAAACGAAATCTACCAAATCAACGTCGAAAGTTTTTCAGAATTAAAACGGATTATTGATATCGCTAACCAGCAAAAGAAAATTGTTAGTGTGGACTTAAGGGTTAATCCGGAAGTTGATGCCGAAACACATCCATCCATTGCCACGGCGTTGAAAGACTCTAAATTTGGCCTTGATTTTCCGGCTGCGCAATTGGCGATTGATTTGATCGCGCAGAATAAATGCGTGCAGTTAAAAGCGCTCAGCTTTCACTTAGGCTCGCAAATCATGAACGTCAAAGTTTTCGAAAAAGCGCTAACGATCATGAAACCTTTCTACCAAAAAGCAAAAAGTATTTGCCCCGAGTTAGATCGATTCGATTTGGGCGGAGGACTCGGAATCGATTATAAGAATGCAGATTCAGCGATCGACCAACAACGTTGGGACGAGTTAGCCGCATTATTTTCGCGTGAATTAAAAGCCATGAATGCTTTTTTACTGTTAGAGATGGGCCGCTTCTTGGTTGCCCGTAGTTCAGTACTGATTGCGCGCGTTGAAATAATTAAAGAAGTTCTTAACGGCAAAAAATTTATGATTTTAGATGCAGGCATGTCGCTATTAATGCGTCCGGCCCTTTATCAGGCTTACCACGAAATCTTACCAATTTATAAACGCGGCGAAGAAACCGAAACCTACGATATCGTGGGCCCCATCTGCGAATCGACCGATGTGCTGATGCTTAATAAAAAATTCTCAAAAGTTGAAGAAGGCGACTTCGTGGCCATTTGCGATACGGGCGCCTACGGGGCGGCGATGACTTCACGTTATAATTTGCGCGAAGAATCGGCCGAAATTTTTATTTAATTATTTAAAGTCGTCGCAACCGTTATTCTTCTTATATAACTTAGGACGGCACTCTAGATCTTCCGGCGAACACTCCAGACGTAAATGAAAATGTGTACCATGGCCGGCCACATGCTCAATTTTTTCGAACATATTTTGAACAAACTGTTTTTCGGGACCTTTGAAGTAACCTTTGGCGGTGGCAAAACGGCAAAGATCTCGTTTAATATAATTATCAACAAAAAGACGTTCAATTTTAATATCGGGTTGGCTGAACGCATACTTGAAAAGGTGAAATGTTTTTTCAAAAGACATTCGGTTTGGATAATAATGGTTGATGTACCTGTTTTGGTTTTTTTCATTAATCGTGCGCTCAAGCACCATGACGGCGGGAAATTTAATTTCTGAAAATGCAGATGGATAGGCCATATCAATATCCGTTCCATTTTGATGACTCAAATGGGGTCCAAACTTTCCACCATTTTTTACCGATATAGAGCTGATAAAAATTTTACTGGCGTACCAGGCGTGAATTTTTTCGCCTAAGCGAGTGATCAGTTCGGCTGTTTCATAGGTACCAAAGTAGGACTCGTGTGAAGAGGGCATGACTTCAAAAAAAGCTTTCGAGCTTAAAGACTGTTCTTTGCTTTTAATAGAAGTTGCGCCTACCAGCCAGCCACGGTCCGCTTGTCCGTATGCTTGCATGATAGGGCGCACGATTCCATCGGCGGTTTCCTTAAAATTCTTGTTAATTATTTTACCATTGCCTTTAACCGGAGGATTTTCTGGACGCGGTGGTGGCGTTGGCTTGACCGGAACGACCGGTTTTTTTGGGTCAGGCCTAGTTGGTTCTGGTTTCGCAGGTTCGGGCTTTACTGGATCGATTGGTTTTTTTGGCTTGATGATTTGAGCTTTATCATTGGCGAAAAGTTCCGTGATATTGGCCTGTCGTACTTGCGCAACGTAAGGACCTTCAATTGATTTCTCAGCGCCTTCAGCAAATTCCTTAGATAAATCGGCTTCGACTGGCACCGCTTTGGATGTTGTTTCTTCTACTACAGCAACTTCTGCTTCGGGCGCAGCGATTGGAGCCGCTTCAGGCGCCGTTGTATTTTCTTTTGGATTTGTAGTCTCAGGTTGCGGTAGGCCAGGAGGTTTTTGATCAGCGATTTGCTTAATACGCATTTGGTAATTAAGCATTTTACCTTTATAGGCGATGAAAAAATCGACCACAACTTGTGGGCATTTATTGCTACTGCTTGGGTCAACCGCTAAGCACGTACCGCGTCCACGCACGACGGGTTTAACCGAAGAATCAGCCTCTTCGTTAAATTGCGCGTTCAAATCAAAAGTGCGCTCGCCGTCATGGGGGGCGCCGCTGAGGCTAAACTCGGTCGAATCTATTTCTTTTTTCTTATTATCGAATACGCGCGCTAAACCGTGAATAATAATTTTCTTTTCGCGTTGATCATCGCGCATTTTTACATTGATGACGTCGGCTAATCCCAAATAAATATCGATGTAAGGATTTTTAATTATTTGGGCTGGTTTTTCGTATTGAATTTTTTGTTTATCATCTTGCGTGGGCTCTTGATAAGTAGGAACTAATTCTTGCTCAATAACGACTTGGTCGGGTTCAGTTTCTGAAACTGAAACTGGAACCGCGGCCACGGGTGAAGCCGATTGACCCGCAGGCCCGCAACCACTCGCTAGTAAAATCACTAGAGTAATATATTTTAATTGGCAAAGAATTTGTTTAGTCCCAATAGACATAAAACCTCTTCCACCTTACTTAGCAGGTTCAATGCCGGAAATGGGCTCGCCGAAAACGTGGCGCCTAAGCCTTCACGGCTTTTTAGCACGTTTCAGGATGAGAATTAATGTCAAGAGAGTGGTCAGATGACGGAAACTGTTTCGAAGGTGATTTGCACGGATGAAACTGGTGCCAGTAGCTGCGCTGAAAGCGCTTCGAAATGCTCGCTGGTATCGGTGAGCGCGATGGTAATTGCAACGTTGCCAGACTGGTTGGGTTTGATTTTTCCTGAATTGAAATCTTCGCCAATTTGTTGGGCCATGGCTACGCCCGAATCAATCAAATGAACGTGTGGGCCAAAAACTTTTTCGATCGAAGTTCTAATAAGCGGATAGTGGGTACAACCTAAAACGACGGTGTCGATATCGGCCGATTTTAAATTTTGTAAATAACGAAAGGCAATTAAATTTGTAATCGGGTCATCGTGCCACCCTTCTTCGGCTAGAGGCACAAAAAGCGGACAAGCCTGCGTGAAGACTTCGGCGTCAGGTAAATGCGCCAATATTTTTTGCGTGTACGAACCCGCCTTGATGGCGGCCCGAGTAGCAAGCACTGCAATTTTTTTATTTTTTGTTTTGGCGGCCGCCAAGGCCGCACCGGGACCAATCACGTTATAGACCGGACATTTTTCAAAGTGATCTTCAAAAACTTGGGTTGAAGCCGTATTACACGCCACAATCAGCGCTTTCACATTTCGTGACATTAAAAATTTCATATTTTGTACCGAATAATTTCGCACCGTTTCGGCCGATTTTGAACCGTAAGGCAGGCGCGCCGTATCGCCCAAATAAATAAAATTTTCATTGGGAAAATTTTTAACTAACTCACGTAAAACGGTGATGCCGCCGATACCAGAGTCAAAAACTCCGATCGCCCGATCATCGTGATTTTTTGAACTTAAATCCTCGCTCAATTTTTTACTCCGTGGGCGCGTGATTCACTGATTCCGTTTGCGGTCATCGCCATAAATTTAGCTTTTAGTTTTATTTCTTCAATTGTATTCGCGTTGACGTAACTCATGCCACTACGAATTCCACCGGTTAATTCAGAAATAACATTTTCGACGGTGCCCTTTACGGTGACGAAAGTTGATTCACCTTCGGGCGCCATGCCGGCCGGCATATCGCCGCGCCAAGAAATTTGCGCTTTTTTTGAAGCCATTCCGCGATATTGTTTTTTGCCGTTAACGATATCTCCGGGGGTTTCGATCGTGCCCGATAGCATACTGCCTAACATTATTGTACTGGCGCCGGCCGCAAAAGCTTTCACCATGTCGCCACTGGTGCGAATGCCCCCGTCGGCGATGATGGGCACACCGTAACTTTCGGCGGCTTCCGCGCACAAGGCGATGGCGGTTAATTGTGGAACTCCGCAACCCGTAATAATTCGCGTCGTGCACATCGAGCCCGGGCCAATTCCAACTTTGATGGCGTCGGCCCCGGCTTCAATTAAGTCAATCGCCGCCTCGGGCGTAGCAAGGTTACCGGCAATAATTTCTAAATTTGAAAACTTATCTTTCAACCATTTAAGCGTTTCCATCATTTGCACCGAGTGGCCATGCGCAATGTCGATCGTCATTAAATTCACGCCGGCATTAACTAAAGCTTCGGCCCGTTCTTTAAAATCAGCGTTGACGCCAATGCTGGCCGAAATAATCAGTGCGCCAGCTTCTTTCACGCGGCGAATTTCTTCAACCTGTTGCTCGGTCGCCATAAAGCGATGTAAAATACCGATGCCACCCATTTTGTGCATGGCGATGGCCATATTAGCTTCGGTCACGGTGTCCATATTGGCTGACAAGATAGGCGTTTCTAAAAACTTCGACTTCGTTAATTTTGAACGTAGCGAGGGATCACGTCGAGACCGAACTTCTGATTTTGAGGGAATAATTAAAACGTCATCAAAGGTTAAACCAGAGTCTCGGTTTTTTATATCTTTCCAATTAAACAGTAACGCCATTTACAACCTCACTCGTAACAACTTCTGCAGTTTCAATTTGGGCTAAATTTTTTAAAAAAACCTGTAAGATTAAATAATGAAACAAAAGAATAAAATACGTTTCAACCAAAATACAAATAAAGGCCGATAGGGGATGCACCGCAAACAGCCGATATTCATCAAGCAACACCGACAAAGACAGGGGAATTAAAAAATAAAATACGGTTAACCAAAGCTGCAAGCGCCAAAAAAACATTTTCGTTAGTTGCGTTGAATATTTCAGCGCGTCTACTTCACCGTGCGCATATTTTTTCGAAAATAAAACAATAAATGGCGTCATAAAATAATTCGTAAATGCCACAATGCCAGGTATAATAAACACAAAGGTCCATAAAAAACATTTGCCCCACGCGCGCAACGTTTCAACGCATCCCAATTCAAATTTCTCATTAAAAAAAGTCTTCACTGAACCTAAGTTAGATATTAAAAGTTGTGAACTTATTAAGTTAAATAACAACGGAAAAAATAACGTACTCAATAATGAAATTGCGCCCCAATACCAAATCGCATTCGATAAACCTTCGGGAGCCCGAATCGCATCATCAATGCGTTGATCAACAATTTGATTCACTATCGTTGAAATCAGCACCGCTGAAAATAGCAGCACAAGCCCTTTCAAAGTCACATTTTTAAAATTCACTAAAGTGGAGTTTATCACAAGTGAAAAGCATTCATTGAGAACCAGTCCGAGTCAATCAAAGGGGCTCTGCAAGGCAAGCCAAAAATAATAGCACCACGGAACGCAAGCTGAATATCCGTGACAAGTTTTTTGGGAAAGGTTAGTTTTTATTTTCGTTTTCTCATCAGTGCCCTGGTGGCGAAATTGGTAGACGCACAGGACTTAAAATCCTGAGCTTCCAGGAATGGGGCGTGCCGGTTCAAGTCCGGCCCAGGGCACCAAATCTTTAGCGAAATTAAGCAGTTACAGTTTTTAAAAAGCTTCAAAAAAGAAAACTTTTTCGAATTATTTTTTATTCAATCCGCCATTCATCCTCCACTGAAAATGCAATAGGATCAAAAGTCCTGTGCGCGGCAAAAAAAAGTCCTGGGCCTTAGGGTAAAGTGGACGTATTATTTTTATATGTCTGATCGTATTCCAAATATTAAAAAGTGGGTTCTTTCTCCGCACGCCGCTGCGAGAATTATTGAGCGAAAAATCTCAATTGATGAGATGAATCTTATCTTCACTGAGCCCGACTTTGTGCTGCATCAAGGACCGAAATATATTTTTTCGAAATCCCTAATGAAACGTTCGGATAATTACATCGCTGCCGTTATAATTGAAAAAAAGGAGGATTTATGGCTGGTCATAACCGTCATGGTGAACTTTCAAAAAAAGTGAAGTCGCAGTATCCAGAAGTTTACTTAGATCATGATTCAGACTTTGCATCGATCAAGATAGCAAAAGGGACAGAAGCAAAATCGTATATCAAAGACGGCATTGTCTTCTGTGAAGACTCTAAAGGGAATGTGATTGAGGTGCAGATCTTAAATTTGAGTGAATTGAAAGCTGGCAAGAAGCCAAAGAGGACTGCATAATTTGCTATTGTAAAGGTCTTGAGCGGGTAGAAAGTCTTTAGGTGTTAGTACGATATTTTTATTTAAAGGCTGTCGGCTTCTAACTCAGGATCGCTTTAGAACCATTGGTCTGTTGATCACCACCTAAAACTAAAAGACTATTCTCCAAAATTATGGAAGAAACTAAAAGTTACCACAATCAAGCTGAGAAGACCGTCACCAACTTCGCCGACGACATCACCAAGATGATTTGTTGTTCCAGCATTCAGCAAGGCGCCACTAGCTGCTGATCCAAAGCATTTAATTCTTTTCGCTGTTGTGATAAAAGAAATAAATGTTATGAAAATGAATCAATTGTCAGAAGAAATAAAACCCTAATTGTTATTTCATCCATTTTGGCTTAGTTTTTTCGGATGAACACTAAAAAAGAGAAATCTCAGAAAATTTTAAGGATCATTTTACTAGGTACGCTTGTTATTTTATTTCTGGCGATCTTCACGCCGTTTGCAATACCCATTCTATTGGCTGCTTTTGTTGCCTTTGGCTCAGAGCCACTTATTAAAAAAATTCGGTACAAGACTAAAAAACGTAAGTTATTTTCATTTGGCTTAATAGTTACACTTTTAGTGATACTTATAGTTCCCTTAGTACTATTTACTCTTCGTATTGCCAATGGTTTAAAATCTTTGTCTTCTGAATCCATGCAGAATTCACAATTTTTTCAATCGCTGTTTACGCTTTGGGATAAAGTTCAAAGTTACTCATCTGGAGCCCTTAACACTTTAGGATTAAATCTTGATATCATTCCACAGAAAGAAGAAATATTTTCGCGATTAAGTCCAATTTTACTGAATGCGGCCACACAATTTTTAACAGCCTTACCAGACCTTGTGCTTTCACTATTTGTTTTCTTTTGTATGCTTTCAATATTAATCATTAATGCTCCACAAATTAGAAATTATTTTTTTAATTCGGAGGTATTACCCGCCGACGAACTGGAAGAAGTGGTTAAGACTTTTCAGTCAAGTTGTCATATGATCTTGGTATCGACAATGTTAATTGGGGCCTTACAGGCCTTTATAGTTGCTGTGGGTTCGGCCATTTTTGGTTATCAGGAATTCTTTCTAATTTTTGCAGTCACTTTTTTCTTGTCTTTTATTCCTGTCATCGGTGCCGCGCCCGTAGCCATAGTTTTGTCGCTTCTTTCTTTTTTAATGAACAACAACGGTAATGGTATTGGACTTTTGGTTGTCGGTATTATCGCTGGTACAATAGACAATATTTTGAAACCCTTCATCTATTCTAGCAGCGAAGAAAATCTGAATCCGGTTGTTTCCTTACTTGGAATTATTGGTGCTATTATCGTATTTGGTTTGCCTGGGTTGTTACTTGGCCCTTTGATTCTGCAAGTTTCAACCAAACTGGTTCCGTTGCTTTCTAAAAAATTGTTCATGCAACCAAAATCTAGTGAATAAAACCATCTGTATTGGATTCTTCCACAGATGGTTTTTTAGATTCAGCCAGTTGATAAGGTAGTCCCATTTGCTAAAAGATCATAACCTTCCGACAGCATTTCTTGAGCCTCTGATTAGGGCTTCTGCAAAAAATTAATAACTACATGAATAAGCGTGACTAAGCCACTTGTTGTCAGCAAAGCCGGCGCTCGATTTCGTAAGCGACAATATTCAATTTTATTTTTTTTTCGGTTGCTCACACGAGCTGGCTTTTCGAGCCAATTTTGTTTTAAAAGTGATGTTTTTTAGTCGTCATCTCAAAGACTTTCATCTAGTTGAGACAAAGCAAAACTGTTCTTGGCGTTTTGAGCTCGCTCCCACATTTTTGATTTTTCGACTAAAGAATTAAATTTAATCCAATTCATCTCAGGCTTTTTTTGACTCATCTCGTGAAATTTTTCGATAAACGAAACACTGAATTTTTCAGTCATAACTTCATCAACGCCTGCAACTAGAACAAATGTCACCATACTTGTTACACTTAAAAGATAGAGGGGATTAAAACGACTATACATTATGTTTGTATCCGTAATTAAAATATTTTCGCTTGCTTGGACTAAAAATTGATTAAATTGATTTATCTGCTCTGTTTTCGATGATTCTTGAGCGGGCTTTCTTGAAATCACTCAGGACAGCTTAACAGTGTAGAAAAGTAATGACATAACTGAAATCTGTTTTGGGTAAGGGCCTTCTGGACTTTTAATAACTAAGCTAACATCATCAGCCATGTAAGAAATATAACTCAGAGAAGGGTCTGAAAACCAATAAGCTAATTTAGCGACTGGCAGCCCTGCACCTGTTTGAAAAAAACCTAAAAATACAATCAGCATCGGTGAAAAACAAACACCTGCTGTTATAGTTAATAAAGAATGAGGATGAGTTAACAAATAAGGAGCTGGTTTTTTTGACCCACCTTCTTTTCTCCATAAAAAGATTAGTAAAAACAATGAAAATAATGGGACAAGAAATACTGCAGTATAACCCCATGTTCTTTGTTTTATATTTTGCAATTCAGGATAAATATCAATTAATCGATTAAATACGCCCACCTTATTTGCCATCTTAGATTGTACAAATATCAAAGCCCCACATAAAACTAAAATACCTGCAAGAGTAAAATCTATCTTCGAAGAGTATTTGCCATAACTAAAAAGTACAATCCCCGGAATCAAACTCAAATAAAAAAACTTGAAGTAGGAAATTAAGTTTTGGCGGAATTCATCTCGCGATAATGGATTTGTAACATCTGTAGATAATGATTTTTTAGATACTGTCATAGAACCTTCTTTTCGGATGAAATAATTGGATTATTAATAGCTCATGGTCGAGCCTGGTCCTATAGAAATTGAATATACCGAAACCTTTTGAGACGGCAGTATCAGAATGGCACACTCTTCATACCGGTTTAAGTTCGACCTAAGGCGCACCAAATCTTTGAATTATCCCCCAGTGAAAATACAAAATCATCAAAAGTCCTGGGCAGAAATGTCTCATTTCTAGAATGATGTAACTATAATGAAATTTGGAGCCCTAAAGTACTGTGGTCTGTATATTGTTTTTACTTGTTTTTCCAAGATTTTCCGGGGATAATAAAGAAATGGAAAAACAGTCGACTTTATCTACTAATATAGATTCTGAACTAAAGAAAGCTTTGGCAGCCTTTTGCAAGAAGCGGGGGCTTAAAATTCAAAGTGTCGTTGAAAATGCTATTCGCGAGCAGCTCGAAGATGAGATTGATCTTGCCAGTTACAATGAGCGAAAGAACGATGAAGAAATCGCGCTAGCGTCAATTCTCAAGAAATTAAAAAAATGAGTTCGAAGGTCTATCAAGTCGTCTTTAAAAAGAGTGCTACAAAAGAACTCTATGGTTTACCTCAAAAGATACAACAGAAAATTTTAGATGCAGTTCAACTCCTCTCTTTAAATCCGCACACTGAACTATTGCAAATAAAAAAGTTGAAAGGTGCCGAATCACTATATCGAGTTCGCATACAAGACTATCGCGTAATCTATCTGATTGAAAATCTACTTATCAAAGTTACAGTTATAAAAATAGGTCATCGCAAAGAAGTTTATGAATGAGACTACGCGCAGCTGAAAAATTCTCAAAAAGCAAAACGGGATCCTACCACTGCGATATTTTTTAATTCCATGTGTTGTGCTTCAAAAAGCGCTTGAACTGCGGACCAGTTGGGACCCCAGAAGCATTCCGTTTTATTCACCCTCGCTACTGCAAAATTTCATTTTCCCTCTGTGGTTTAATGCGACCTGAAGTTTTTGAAGCGGAAAATTGTAATTAGGTTTGTATTAAAAGATTTGCCTTATTAAAATTTGATGGATTTTTTTGATCAGCATTTCTGTGAAAGATAAAAGTCCACGCGTGGCTTGTAAAGCGCAGACTTTTGTTCAACTATAAATTTTATCTTTGAAAAGCGTATTCAAAATCAGAAATTAATTTGCCGAATACGGGCAAGTAAAACTTCCAACGGCATTTATTCCAGAAGCAACTTTATTAGAAAGCTCATTAAATTTAGCTAAGTTCGCACACTGAAATCTGCCTTGGACAGTTAAGCCATCTAGCAATTTGAAATTAAAAATACAATTAGCGTTTTCTTCAAAATTCATGTCTAGATCGTATCTATAACTGCTATTAGCAGGCGAGAAAGAGACTATTGATAATCCTGAGGTATCATCGCTAAGCACATTAAAATCAACGTAAGTCAGCTTTAACAAATCAGCCTTAAATTGATGTAACTTTACAAAGAAAGAATTTCCGACGCTATCTTTAAGAAGGATGATAGACGTTGAATTGCCGCCAGAATAACTCATTTGGCATTTCCATGAATTTACATCGCTTCGTAAAAAATTATGGTTCTGGTTTTCGATAAAAATATTTGAGCTAAAGTCTGATGCGTTTGAAAAATTGATTAAAAAAAATGTCGAAAAAAGAAAACTTGAGACTTTGATCATTTTTACCCCTGTGTAAGCGCGAATCCTAATTAAGAAAGAGCTGGTTGTCCAGGAGCTAAAACCATCTAAACTGTAATATTTGAGTCGATTTGGACTTATTACAGTAACGCGAGCCTTTAAGAGCGGTTAATGCGTCCCTGGCTGTTCGCCAAGGTTCTGCGCAAACTAATTGGCCTCCGTCGCCAATCATTGGTATATTGACCCAGTTTCGAATCACAGATATAAAAACCTTTTTTAAGGGGGCCGTAATCTATGAAGATTTTAACTTTATCTCTTTTGCTTTTTTCAATTGGATGTGTTTCACAGCCTACTGCTCGAGCCAAACAAATTATTGAAGCTGATGAAAAAATGGTATCAAACTGTAAATTTCTTGGAAACGTTGATGGCTCTTCAACATTTGGTGGAATTTTAGCTGATGACTTACATCAATCCGCAAAGAGTGAGGCGTTGGAAAAAGCAGTTCAGTTAAATGCTACTCATGTTGTTTGGACGAGTGTTCAAAAGGGATTTGATAGCGGAGCGAGTCTTCTTGGAAATGCGTATTCTTGTTCTAAATAGCCTTCCTTGTGAATGAAATTTTCTACCGAAAGCTACGGCGCAGAAACCGTAGTTTTTGTTCGTCCCCGCAAATTAAGCCCAATAATTATTTTTATTTCATAAATAATTTCTTTGCTGAAACGGGGACGAA
>JACMNA010000169.1 GCA_014378765.1 Bdellovibrio sp.
GTAATGCATTTTAGGATCGGAAGCGGCGACTTCGTATTTATAATTTTCAACGCATTTATCACGGTCGGTATAACCAGTGACCCAGTCTTTGATATTATCATAGCGAATGGCTGCGAAAGTTTGGTCAGGCCAAGAGGCTTTGGTTAAATTATGAAATTCGTTGTATTCATAAGTATAAAGATCAACTGGGCGCTTGGCCCACATATTTTTGCTCCAGATAAGATCTTCTTGGGCGCTGTACTTATACTCAGCCGTGATACCATTGGGGCCGCTGATGCTTTTTATTTTTTTATTGGGGTAGTATTTAAAAGATAGTTTACGTGAATTATTGTCTTCAACTTCTTTTAATAAATCTTTTTCATATTCGAATTTTACGAAATTTCCTGATTTATCGTACATGTTCAGCATGCGACCCTGTAGATCAAAGCGCTGGTAAGTTCCATCGGGTAAGTTGCGAGTGTAAAAGGTTTTACCTAAGACAACGTTTTCAACTTCTTTGCCGTTGGCCATGAATTTCATGCCCTCTTTGATAAGCACAACAATTCCGTATTGGCGTGCCACCTGCGAACGGTAATCGTCATCGTCGTATAACTGCTCTGACAACTGCTTGTAGAAATCGGGTGCCGGAGCTTTGACTTTTGTATCGGCTTTCATTTTTGCAATAATTTGCGAGATGGTGGTGTCGACATCTTTTTTATTAATTTCACGGGCTGAATAAATAATTTCTTGTCCGTCACCGCATTCAGTTACTTTGATGTTTCCTTCGGGCGTGGCTTCTAACTTCGTTTCAAAGTTTGAACACCAGCCGAAACCAAAAATACCGTTATAGATTGTTCGGCTTTTGTATGCGCGCACGACGCGCATGTCGTAACCACTGCCCGGAACTTCTATATCAATCCAAGTATTTGAATAACTGGCATTGTTCATATCGACGAGAGCGTGGGCTGATTGAATAAAAATAGTGACCAGCGCAACCAACCAGAAAGTGTACTTCATTTAGTGTTTCTCCATCTACACTTTGATTGTAACAATCTTTTTGATCATGACTCCACCGATAATTTGCAAACCTAGCATAGCGACGAGGAGGACTAGACCTAGGGTCGTGTTAAACATGGGCGCAATATGATTGGGGTCGATCACGTAAAACACAACTCCCAAAATAAACGGGATACAACTGACGATAATTCCCTGCATAACGCCCTGGGCGGTCATGGCCGAAATTTTCTTTTCTAATTTTTGACGTTCACGAATAGTACTGACGATAGTCTGGAAAGTTTCGGCTAAATTTCCGCCGGTCTCTTTTAAAATATTTATGGCGGTCACGAACATCTGAACGTCGGGTCTAGGTATGCGTTCACCTAAGTCACTGAGCGCTTCTTCAAAACTTTGACCGAACTGAGTTTGCGTTAAGACTTGCGCAAACTCGCTGCTAACGGGGTTTGCCATGATTTCAACCACGCGTTGCATTGACTGCTGCGGGTTTGAACCCGATTTTACTCCGTTGGCCATGATGGTTAAAGCATCAACCATTTGATCGACGAATTGGCTGCAACGGCGATTGTACATCGTTTTAAAAATAATTGGTGGCAATTGAAAACCGGCGATGGCCGCCGAAATTCCTAAAAAGATACCGATGGTAAAATTAGGCCAAGCCATAATAAAAAATAAAAACCCCAAACCAAAACTACAGGCTAATAAAAGACGAGTTACTTTTTTTTCATCTGTTTCCATGCCCATTAACTTCATGTGCTGCATAATTTTGGACTTATTACCTAAACTTTTACTATAGATCTTTACCAACACTTTATCGGCCCAAAAATAAACTGAGAAAAATACGGCCAATCCAAAAGCCGGCAGTAAAATCCAATCGGAGTGTAAAATTTTATTTAGTAATGCCATATAGTTCTCCGTTATCCAGCTTTTTTAATTGGACCGTTTGGCGGCGTCGTTGTTGGGCCGGCAATCTTTGGCATTTCATTCGAAAAAATCTCCATTGGAATGTGCCCGCCTTTATCTTTGATCTCTTGTGCGAATGAGGGAACCGTACCCGTTGATTGAAATTGTCCGATCACGCGCCGATTTTTATCATAGCCCGTTTCTTTGAATCTAAAAATTTCGGCCAAGGTAACGACATCACCCTGCATGCCCGCAACTTCGGTAATGCTAATAATTTTACGACTGCCATCTGAAAGACGAACAATCTGTACGATCAAATCAATTGCGCCTGAAATTTGTTCGCGAATGGCGCGAACCGGTAAATCAAGGCCCGACATCATCACCAACGTTTCTAGTCGTGCGATGCACTCGCGTGGAGAATTCGCGTGCGTCGTGGTCATTGAACCGTCGTGACCTGTGTTCATGGCTTGCAGCATATCTAGGGCGGCGCCATCTCGCGTTTCACCGACGATGATTCGATCGGGCCGCATACGTAAGGCGTTCTTAATTAAATCGCGAATGGTTACAGCGTTAGTGCCTTCCATCGATGGCGGACGTGTTTCTAAACGCACCACGTGTTCTTGCATCATTTGTAACTCGGCCGCATCTTCGACCGTGATAACGCGCTCGTGTGCGGGAATAAATTGTGAAATCATATTCAGTAAAGATGTTTTACCCGAACCGGTACCACCACTGATGACAATGTTGTAACCGTATTCGACTGCGATTTTTAAAAAGTCGAGCATATTTTTATTGGCACTACCGAACTCGATATATTTTTCGGCGTTGATTCCGCCTTTTTTAAATTTACGAATGGTAAGCGCCGGTCCGTCAATCGCCAATGGTTCAATGACGGCGTTAACGCGGCTGCCGTCTTTTAGGCGGGCATCGACGTACGGGGTTGAGCTATTAATCTGTCGACCTAATGGCGTTACGATCCGCTCAATAATTCTGCGCAAGTGATCGTTTGAAGTAAATTTAATTCCGCTTAATTGAACTTTGCCGCTTTTCTCGATGAA
>JACMNA010000170.1 GCA_014378765.1 Bdellovibrio sp.
TGAAGCTAAGGCAAAACCGCTGCTGCAAAAAATTGTAAGATAGACTACAAAAAGTTTTATGAGGGCCTCCATTTAGCGCTATAGCAGAAACTAGCAAGTCACGATACCCGGAGCAAGACCTTTTGGAAGTTATTATTCGAAGTTCAATTTTAAATATTTTTTTTTGCGCGCCATACGTAGATTAAACCAAAATACCTGGCTAGATTAGGAACAAGGAGATCATCAAAACGCTAAAAGCGGCGTTCGACAACGCGTGAGTCGGCAGCAACTAAGTTATTAATTGCGCCGCCCCTTCGTTAGAAACTAATAACCAAAACGTTTTATTCCGCAAGTAACACGAAATTGAACTACATCTGGTGCGCCCGGTAAGTTTTTAACGGAAACCGCGGCCGTCAGTGGCTTGGTCACATCATTGAAACCGTGATAATACGTTGCCACGGTAATAACATCTTTATATCGAGCCATAATATAAAGGGTAGGTGTATTAACGGTATCTAAACTGCCAGCACTCAGTGCTTGGGCCGCGAAACTTGTATCGGTGGCATAATCAACAAGGTAGGCCCTTTCGCCCACGTCGCAATATCCGGCAACACCCGCATCGCTGCCAGCGCCGCAGCTGAAGTTTTCAAGGGTGACGAGATCACTTGCGTTACGAGTTCCGGCGATGATCGAACCATCTTTGCGAACGTATTCATCACGACAGTGAAGAGTGTCGCCCAAAACAATTTCATTCGCCTTGCTTGCGGCGGCATAAACTATGTGAGTATTAATTAATGTAAAAATAAGTAGGGTGATTAGTGTTTTCATAAATTTTTCCTTATGGTTTATCGTTAAGATCTTGAAAGGCATTAAATGTCGCGCCACTGTAAAAGCATGAATCTGTTTTGGTTTTGCATTGTTTTAAGCTATCAGATTTAGCCTCCGCTTCAAAAAATCCATAACCTACGAAAGGGTGAATAGATTTTTTATCTGAGTTGGCAAATGTAACCCCTTCGTACCTTCCGGCAGGAATTCCCGATTTACTTCGATCAAAATGGCAATTTAATTTAATGTAGTCAGCTTTTGGGTAAATTCGTTTTGCATCCGCTTTTGCGGTCATGATCGCAATGAACGGATCACTTAAAACCGAAATTTTAGTAAATTCAGAGCCATTTTGTAACTTTCTAAAATCAAGTTCGTTTGGAACATGAGTGCCTTCAATCTGGTTGAATTCAAAGCCAATAAACCTAGACCCATCACTAAGAATTGTAATTTGACCATTATTAAATTGAACTGATCGCAAATCGATTTCTGAAGTCGAGCTCGTTTCAATATATAAGTTTGAAACCAAATAGGGTAACCGGGTGTGGATATTAAATTTGCAATTAAACGCGGCTTCGTAACCGTCGCAGCCCCCAGTTCTTATGAAATGGCTTTGATGAAGACTTGGTTGTTTCGACAGAAGCGTTTGATTCGCATCAAAAATCTGCCCCTCACAACTAATATGATTGCCTAACTGGATCGGCTCGGCTGCAGCCATACTTGTTATCAAGGTTAAACCTAAAAAACCGAGGAACCTAAAACTGTATTTCATAACAACTCCTTTTGACAATTATTTTTCTTACCGACTCGATAACTATGGCCAAGCAATTGTTAAATAGTAACTAAAAAATAAAATAATTAGAAATTTTGAACGAGTAAATTCGTAGTCAAAACAAATTAAAATCAAAATTATTTTTGAAGATTAAAGTTACTTAACCGTAAGATTAGCGAAACTAATTTTTGTGACTTTTAACCAGAAAAAATTAGGACTACACTTGAAACCAATCACAAGTAAGACAAAACATTTCTTCTTCGGCTGAGGGTGCCACGACCTCGCGGCTTTTGTCGATAAACTCTAGCATCATCTGCTTCATTTTTTTTGCATCTGCTTTTGAAAGGGTACAGACGGATGTGTAATGAACATCTTCGTTTTGCAGGAAAGAATTCTGCACTGCTTTTTGACGCCAATTCGAATGATTTACGGAATTGAAGCGCGATGTTTTAGGAACGTGAAAAGTTTTTTCTGTCGCCCGCCAGTCGGCGCCATGATTTTCGGTTAGGCCGATTTCTTTAAGTTGATTTAAAATTTTTTCGACCTGTTCTTTTTTAATTCGCAAGCGCCCGGCCAAGGCCGCACTAGTTTTTATATTTGGTAGTGACAAAGAAATAATTATCGCCAGTGGTTCCCAGCTGCTGTAGACGATCGTAGATTTTTCTTCGGGCAGTACAGTTTTGTCGACAATTCTTTGACTTAAATTTTCTTGCGCCTTTAAGTGCTCTTCGATTTGAGTTTTTACGAACAACTTTAGTTTTTGCGTGCCAGCCCGCGCGTATTGCACTAGCAATAGAAAATAATTTTTCGACTTATAATCTAGCTCAAAAAAATCAGCCAGGCTGATGGCTTGCTCAATTGAAAAATGCGCTTTTCCTTTTAAGACCAGCGATAAGTGCGACCTTTGACAATTCGAGGCTTCAGCGATTTGAGCCTTGTAGCCATACGTAGCGGCATTATTTTGGATGCTGGCTTTCAAATAATCTACATATTTTAAGTATTCGAAAATACTTGCTTTATTCTCAGTTATTATTTTATTATTAATCATAAGTAATGAAATTAATAACAAAATCATTGTGGTCTGTCTATCGCTACGTTTAACTAATCAAGTCCAAAGGGGGATCGTATATGAGATCAGTTTTTATTACGTGCATAGGGTTGATTATTTCTTTTCAAACGTTGGCGGCAATTACGGCGGGCGCGAATGGTAGCGGCGGCGGCATGGGAGTCGTCTGCAAAAATTCAGATGGCAGCATTAAGTCGGTTGAACTTTTAGATCTATGGGAAGCGCGAGTCATCTATTCGCGAAATACGATTGCTTCAACTGCGTCAGTCGAAGAACAAGTAGAACAAAGTTTGCAGAATTTTAAAAATTCGGTTTACGAGGGTGAAAGCTGCGTAGGGAATAGCGTAGGCCACAATTATTGTGATGGAGTCCAAGGGCCCGAGGCGTTGTATAGAATGCTAAGATTTGAGACCAGTCGTTT
Organism: Bdellovibrio sp.; assembly: GCA_014378765.1. GTDB lineage: Bacteria > Bdellovibrionota > Bdellovibrionia > Bdellovibrionales > Bdellovibrionaceae > Pseudobdellovibrio. Next base: position 3,061 of record JACMNA010000170.1, read on the forward strand.
TCTGGTAGCAAGTTTACCGCAAGTGCATCGACTCAGGGGTGCAACTCTGCAAAAAACCACTGATGCGTTTGAGGTTGTTACTCCGAGTAACTGCGAGATTGAACAGTTGGTCATCTATAAAGATACCCCATACGGCGGAGACATTCTTATAAATCAAGATCTTGTGGACCACATGGATCACACGAACGAGGCCGCACTTTACATGCATGAGGGGTTTTACGCTTTCTTACGAAAAACCGGCGAAAAAAGTTCTCTACGGGTTAGGCGTGCTGTCGGCCTAGCATTTAGTGGCCACAAATTTCAAACCCTAGAAAGTTTTTTGCCTGAACAATTTTATGAATGCAGCAGTGGGCATTATCCATCAAGCCGAATCTTCATTTTCACGCCAAAAGCCGGGTTATGTGCAGATATTGGTGTTGCGTTTCAAGTTGTCAACGTTTTAGGAATGCAGGCATTAGACTTTGAAGAACATGATAGCTGTAGGCATGGGTCAGTCGAGGACATTTTTAACAGTGGAGCATCAATGCAAAGCTGGAGACCTTTTGGTTCACGCATTGGATTCGATTACTCTTTATTTGTAAGTATTGGCGGTCTCAATGGTTTGAAGCAAGCATCGATCGAACTGCAGAGCGCTCCTGACCAAGAAGCAGCTGCAATAGTAAACTTAAGCTGCACTTTGAAAAGTAAAAATTAAAGTAAACCCAATGACTGCTTTTCCAATATTAGAAACCGAAAGATTAATTTTACGTGGCTGGCTTGATTCTAAAATCTCACGCTGAACTAACGTTGGTTTAACTGGTGTAGAGCTTGACGGAGGTGTTTTATTATTCAGCATTTAGCTCTGCACTTTAACTTTGGGCCGGTTAGGTTCGTGATGTAAAAGTTGCGACTAATGGAAACCAAATGACTTCTAAAAAATCGCTATCGCCACATCAAGAACTTGCAGATTGTTTGATGCGATCTAAAAATGATATATTAAATGAGTGAAAAAAACTAGCCCGCCTGAAAGTTCCTGCTGAAAAAGTGCAAAGTCGGTTAGCGCTTCAAGATTCTTTACTCCAATTTCTTGAGCGCTTGGCTGCTTCGGGATTTTCACACTTATTAACGAAGCCCATCCACCGCAAATCGTTAGTGGAACTTCTTGGAGTGTTACTCAACCCTCTAAACTTACGGCTTAAAACAAAGCTAGCCTGATAGTCTTAAAGCATGCCTAGCCAATTTTAACTTGATTGAACATTTGCGCAGAGGTATCGATAGTAAGTGGCTTTTAAAAAAAGGATTGATATGTTTAAAAATATTTTAGTTTTGATTGTACTATTGCTAGGTTCAATTGTTTTTGCACAAGAAATTCCAGCTGGAAAAGCTTTCGAGCTAAGCTGTCATCAAAAAGCGGGTTCAACAGGTGCCGTGTTGCTTGAGGCGTCATTTAGACCGGTCGCTGCAGGTCGCGACGATGTACTTGGTGTTATTAATATTGCGGGAACTGCCAAACTTTCGGTGAACAATTGGGGAATCGAAAAAACCGTGATGATTCCGCTTGCGGGAGCGTATTTGCCGAACGATGAATTAACTGGGGCTGAAGAGTTCGCAGAGTTTCACCCGGTTAACGCAAGCGATGAAGATGCTAACCTTAAGCGCCTGATATTTCATGTCAGTTTTAATTCAAGCCAAGCGGCAGATTCATGGGTTTTTAATTTGGCCGATGCGGATTTTGCTGAAACTGCTTTAGAGTGCATTAGAAACTAGAACGGCTAGCCGTACCATATTTTCCATTCTTGTTTCATGGTGCGGTACTTCTGATTTGTAAGGTTCAACAAGTAAAACGCCTTGTTTACCAATGCCGATTATCATGGCCATTCGTATCAATGCAAACCACGCCTGCTGATCAGGCGTGGTCATTAAAAAAGCTATTGCAAATCGTAGCGGTCCGCATTCATCACTTTGTTCCAAGCCGCGATGAAATCAGTTACGAATTTTTCTGAAGCATCATCAGCCGCGTAAACTTCCGCCAAAGATCTTAATTCAGAGTTTGCACCAAAAACCAAATCGGCGCGCGTGCCAGACCATTTTTCTTTACCGGTCTTACGATCGATACCAACAAATTCTCCTGGCGTTGAAGTGGGTTTCCATTCCGTTCCCATATCAAGCAGCTGCACAAAAAATTCGTTAGTTAATGTTGCGGGTTTTGAATTGAAGTCTCCGTGCTTTACACTTTTATGATTAGTGTTGAGCGCGCGCATTCCACCAATTAGCACGGTCATTTCGGGCGCAGTTAAATTCATCAGCTGCGCGCGATCAACCAGCATTTCGGCGGCGTGAAGGCCCGCGCCTTCTTTTGAAAAATTACGGAAGCCGTCGGCCGTAGGCTCTAGTGGACCAAATGATTCAACATCGGTTTGCTCTTGAGTGGCATCGACTCGTCCAGAGGTAAATGGCACTTTCACCGCGTGCCCACCTTTTTTCGCAGCCTCTTCAACGGCAGCATTTCCGCCAAGCACAATCAAGTCAGCAATTGAAACTTTGCTTTTTCCTTGATTGAAGTTTTTTTGAATCTCTTCAAGTTTTGCTAAAACCTTCGCAAGATCTGAAGGCTGGTTCACTTCCCAGTTTTTTTGCGGAGCAAGACGAACGCGGGCTCCATTGGCGCCGCCTCGCAAATCTGATTGTCTAAAAGTTGAGGCCGACGCCCACGCCGTTGTAACTAGCTGCGGAATTGAAAGCCCTGACTTCATAATATCAGTTTTTAATTTTTCAATTTCTTCTGCGTTAATTATTGGACCTTGAGCTTTCGGAAGTGGATCTTGCCAAATTAATTCTTCTTTTGGAACTTCAGGTCCCAAATACCGAATGGCCGGACCCATATCTCGGTGAGTCAGTTTGAACCAAGCGCGCGCGAAAGCATCGGCAAAGATCGCGGGATTTTTATGAAAGTTTTTAGAAATGGCCTCATACTTTTTATCAAACTTCAGACCTAAATCAGCAGTTGTCATCATCGGGCGATGTTTGATTGAAGCATCATGCGCATCAGGGATCATATCTTTTTCTTCACAATTTTTTGCCGCCCACTGGTGCGCACCCGCCGGGCTTTTTACCAACTCCCAATCGTATTTAAACATCATATCGAAATAACCATTGTCCCACTTGGTTGGATTTGGTTTCCACGCGCCTTCGATTCCGCTGGTTGTCGTGTGAATTCCTTTACCAGTTTCAAAATTATTGATCCAACCAAATCCCATGTGATGAAGATCTGAACCTTCTGGCTCGGCCCCAACAAGTTTTGGATCGCCCGCACCGTGAGCCTTTCCGAAAGTGTGTCCACCAGCTACAAGTGCAACAGTTTCTTCATCGTTCATTGCCATTCGTAAAAAAGTTTCGCGAATATCGCGTGCCGATGCAACGGGGTCAGGTTTTCCATTCGGCCCTTCGGGATTAACATAAATAAGGCCCATTTGTACGGCGGCCAGCGGATTATCAAGTTCGCGATCGCCGTGGTAACGTTTATCACCCATCCATTCAGTTTCAGAGCCCCAAAAAATATCTTCACCCGGCTCCCAGGTGTCGGCTCGTCCGCCCGCAAAACCAAAAGTTTTAAACCCCATTGACTCAAGCGCCACATTTCCGGTTAACACCATCAGATCGGCCCAAGAAATTTGGCGTCCGTATTTTTTCTTGATCGGCCAAAGAAGTCGGCGCGCTTTATCTAAATTTCCGTTATCGGGCCAGCTATTAAGTGGCGCAAAGCGCTGTCCGCCCGATCGTGAACCCCCGCGGCCATCGAAAGTTCGGTAAGTACCGGCACTATGCCAAGCCATACGAATAAATAATCCACCGTAGTGTCCCCAGTCGGCGGGCCACCAAGGTTGTGAGTCGATCATCACTTTATGAAGATCTTTTTTAAGAGCTTGATAATCTAATTTTTTAAATTCTTTGGCGTAATTAAAACCCGCGCCCATCGGATTCGATTTCGAAGAATGTTGATGTAAAATTCGTAAGTTAAGTTGCTTCGGCCACCAGTGACGATTCGATTGCGAACTGTTCACGGTATTTTGCACGCGTCCAACTGAGAACGGGCACTTTGGTTGTTCGGTTTCCATAAATTCTCCCTTTTTTCTAGTAACAAGCTTAATGAGTTCAAGTTTTCGGCGCAACGGGTTTTAATCAGTTCGTGCTATAAGAGGCCGCGAGCCTTGACGCAGCCTCGATAGGTGATGCTAAAATCTTTGCAGCTTTAAAATGTTAGAAACGTAGGCAAGATGAATCTAGTAACTGATCGCTTATCAATGCGCAATTACGAACCCTCTGATTGGAAACGAGTTCATATTTACGGTTCTGATCCCGAAGTTTCTAAGTACGATTTTTGGGGCCCAAACAGTATTGAAGATACGAAAAAGTTTGTTGCGGAAATGGTCGCGCAAGCCCAAACAAATCCAAGATATAAATTTGATTTTGCAATTTCACTTGATAAGCCGTGATGGCTTACATACGATTCCAATTTCATTCGCAGAAGTTAGTGACGGAGTGCCGCTTGCGGCGCGTTTTTATACTTCGTCGAATCAAGCTGAAATAGTTGAAAAATAAAAATATAGAATTACAATTAAACAATTTCCATCATCATTTAGAAGGAATTTATGCAAAAGATTCACCGAATTTCAGCAAAAGCGATAGTTGTAAAAAATGATCGGATTTTACTAA
>JACMNA010000171.1 GCA_014378765.1 Bdellovibrio sp.
CCGTGACATCAAACTATTTACCAGACGGAATCAAGGGCACGATTAAAGATCACTACAACTGCCAACTTCAAGTAAAAACGGTGCGCTTAGGATCTGCAAACCGCGCCAATGATAATAATTAATTTAAAAAACAGTTTATAAAAATCACCCTGTTTTTAAGCCATTAGGTCGTTTTAAAAAAATTCTACAGCATAAGGCCCAGCAATAAATGGGCAATCCGCTTACATTCATGCGGGAACTATCTTGACCCCCATTTACCTGCATGATCAGCTAAATGAAACAAGGAGCTCCCATGAAAAAACTTATAATTCTTATCGCGACCGTGTTAACCACAGCTGCTTTTGCAAACGAAACGACTTTTGATAGTTACGACTGCAAATTTACCGCGGCTGAACTAGAAACCGGAATTAAAGCACATGTTAATTCTTTTTTTGAATATTCTAATTTATCGGCGAAAGTTGAGTCGGTAGTAATTTTAGATTCAAGAATTCCGGATGGATTTTATCCGGGTTACCCAAATAGTTTTGCAAAAGACATTTTGCTAAAAATCACGACGGGCGAACGCTTATTGTTAAGAACTCAATTCGATACCTTATATCCTGATCAAAATTTAAATGTTTTGGTTTTAAATCAAGGAATTTACACGGTATATGGCGAACTAGGTGGAGTTGAAAGCAAAGTATGCGCAGCAAAATTAGTGTCAGAAAATTCAACGTTTTTTGTTAATGCAGATACAAAAGTAATTTTACATGATTTGAATGCAAGTCTGCGAGCGTTTATCTCGAAGAAAAATAAGCTGGTAGTCGCAACCAAATTAATCCCGCTCAACTAGAAATTACCACTAAGCCTATGCTGACCGGCGCAACACTGGTCAGAAGCGCGGTATTAACAAATTTAATTTTCTGCAAAAGCCTTAAGCGAACAGCTTATAAAAGTCAAAATTCATAACGTACGCCGTTTCTTCTTTTGATTTCGAAATCAGATCTACATTTTGTTTTAGGTTCGCTAATATTGATTCTTTTATTTTAAAAGCATCGTCAACTGATAAACTCAAGCAGCCAGAATAATGCAAGTCATCGCGGTCTAAAAATTGTAGATTTGCGATCGTATGAAATCTCCAATTGGTGTGGTGCTTTAGAATAAGCTCACTATCATTTGCAAGGTGTACGTGGTTGCTTCCAGATTTTATTTTTCCGCCTTCTTCTCTTAAAACCCCAAGACGAATCATAAAATCAATCATCGCGCGGGCACGACTTTTAGAAATGCGAACTGCTTCGGCTAATGCTTCAAGTGTTTGAAATTGAGGAATAGCAGAAAGAACATGAATAGCACCATAGAGCGCACTTGAATAAAACTTTTCGCGGTCTTTCGGCGTAATACTATCCGGCGAATTCAATCGATTTTTGATATTGAGTCTTTCATCTCGCATTAATTGTAATTTCTTTTCAAAACGCTTTTTAAGTTTCGGGTGGCCCGCGCGATCTTTTGAAATCAGTAAATTAAAAAACTCACCTTCATCTTCACTGTGCCCAAGAAACTCGTTGATAGATTCGGCCTGCTCTAATGAAAAATCAGTGCGGCCTTTAAGTACTTGTGAAACGAAGGTTGTATGCACCGGAATAGCCGCCGCTAACTTGGTGCGAAGCCCCGTGCGGGCACCATCACCGCCAAGTCTTTCACTTAAATAAGGTCGGTAAGAGGTAAATTCCCAAATACGCATTTATTAGTCCTTTCAATAACTTAACAAGTATATAGAGTAAAACTCTAGTTCAAGCACGCTATTTTATAAACATAATCTCGCGTCTTTTCTAGAAAAGATAGATAAATGATTTGTCGGGCAATGAAGTCCGCCAAATTATAGGAGATACCATGGGTACATTAAACGACGGGGGCCACGTGAAACTATTTTTAAAATTAGTCTTAGCAAGTTTTACTTTGATGTTTGCGGTATCCGCCCAATCAGCTAAGCGCGTTGCTTCACCAACAAAGTTTATTCAAGGAACAATCAATGGTGGTGGCGGCAAAGGCGTTCGATGTCAAAAAAATGGAGTTACTGCCATTGAAACCTTAGACCTATATGAAGCCATCATTCTATATAATTTGGAAATTGGTTACGACCCCAAAACTGAAGAAGAAGCAATTGATCTTTTCGCCACATTAATAACACGACACTTTTGGAACCCATCAACTATTGCTATGCCTGAGTTTAAAGAGGGCTTCAAAGCAAGATTAAATGATCTGTTATTAAAAAAAATAAAATTTTTAACTGATGGTAGAAAATTAAAATTGATAGATGATTCTTACGAGCCAATCATCGAAGAAAATTGTGAACAGGTACAAGTAGCGGCCTATTATGACGAAAGCGTCCTATTAATAGATAAATCGCTTTGGGATCAAATGAATTGGACAAATCGAATTGCACTGTTAACCCACGAAATGATTTACGCCATGGATAGAGCAAATGGAGCAAGCAATTCAATGTCAGCGCGAAAGTTAGTCGGCCAGCTTTATTCGACAACGGGAGCACGGCCAAAGGCCGACGGAGTGCCCTCAGACAATCGAAAAATTGCCACGTGCTGGGTAAGCGAAAAAGATATTACCGTTGGATACTTTTATGCGTACGACCATATGAAAGTGATTAACGAACCTGAAGTAAGACCCGGAGTAGAATTCGTTTTCAACTTCTTAAAAAACAGCAGCTTTTTATTCAGAACATCCGCATTCATACAAACCCCAAGCCTAGAAGACATATTTTCTAAAAATTATAACTTAGGTACAAATGCAGACCTAGAGGTTGAAAGCTACCCATCAAATAGTTACCTAGCTATTCGCTTTAGTGGCGAAGGCAAAGCCAAGTTATTAATAAAGAATAAATCAAACGGAAATATCTCAAATGAACTAGATGTAAGTTGCCAAATGATGCATGCAAAAAATCTAGACAAGAAAAAATAAGTAACAAAAAAACCAAACTCTGACCGGCACGACGCCGGTCAGAAGCGAGAGCACGAGAGCAGAGCCCTCGTCAGGCCGGAAGCCTCCCACCGGAAAAACAGCAAAGTCACCACTGACAAAAAAACCTATACCAACCAACAAAACAAAAAAAATCCCGAGCAGCTCACGCCACCCGGGATCATTAAAGTCAGTACAAACTAACGAGAACTCCCCGAACTAGTTCAACTCTTCCTTCGAAGCCGACTTCTCCACTTTCGCAGCCATAGCTTTCTTACCCTTCTTCGGAGCATCAAGCTCAATCGAAGCATCGCCAGCAACCGAATCAGAAACAGCATCAGTCATTAACAATTTGCCAATTCCATTCTTCGCCAAAATCGCAGTTCGCAATTCTTCCATGATCGCCGGATTCGCCTTGAAGTATTCTTTCGCCTGATCGCGACCTTGTCCTAAGCGCTCACCCTTGTAAGAGTACCAAGAACCAGATTTTTCAACCATGTTCGCCGTGGTTGCTAAGTCTAAGATGTCACCTTCAGCCGAAATACCTTCACCGTACATAAGATCGAATTCAACTTTAGTGAACGGAGCCGCCATTTTGTTTTTCACAACTTTTACGGTTGTTCTGTTACCCGTTACTTCTTCACCGTTTTTGATGGCGCCGATACGACGAACATCAAGACGAACTGACGCGTAGAACTTCAACGCGTTACCACCGGTTGTTGTTTCAGGGTTACCAAACATCACACCAATTTTCATACGAATCTGATTGATGAAAATCACAAGCGTCTTTGAACGATTGATCGAGCCTGTAAGCTTACGTAAAGCTTGCGACATCAAGCGCGCTTGAAGACCCATGTGTGAGTCTCCCATTTCGCCTTCGATCTCTGCCCGCGGAGTTAAAGCCGCAACGGAGTCGATAACTAATACGTCAATCGCGCCTGAGCGTACTAACGTTTCGGTGATTTCTAAAGCTTGCTCACCATTGTCTGGTTGAGAAATCAAAAGATCTTCAGTGTTCACCCCTAATTTACGAGCGTAGTTCACATCAAGCGCGTGCTCCGCATCGATAAAGGCCACCACGCCCCCGTTTTTCTGCGCTTGCGCAATGGCCGATAAAGCAAGGGTCGTTTTACCAGAAGATTCTGGGCCGAAAATTTCAATGATTCTTCCTTTAGGGTATCCACCGATTCCAAGTGCGATATCTAAAGATAATGCGCCGGTCGGAATCACTTCGATATCGCCGTGCATTTGTTCGCCGGCGTTCAATCGCATGATCGAACCTTTACCGAATTGTTTTTCGATCGTGCTTAACGCCAGATCTAAAGCTTTCATTCTTTCGCCTTGTACTTTTGCATCAGCGTTACTTGTATTTGTAGCCATCGTAATCTCCTTGAACTTTTTAAGTTCTATTTCTGTGAGGCTTGTTAGCCTTTAATTAAGCCTTATAACCTTTTAATAAACTCATCTAAATGCTTGATCGCTTCACCACACGATTGAAGTTGGATCTGTTTTCGATCGCCACCGAAATGATGTTCGAAAACTTTTGTTTCACTTTGCAAACCAGCCACAGCGATGAAGACAGTCCCGACTGGCTTCAAAGTTGTTCCACCGCTCGGACCCGCAACCCCCGTAATCGAGACCGCCACCGATACTTCCAAAGCTTTTACAGCTCCTTCGGCCATTTGCTTAGCGACACTTGTGCTCACCGCACCATCCGTTACTAAACTGCTAGCTGCCACGTTTAATAACCGTTGTTTGACGTGATTGTCGTAACTAATGACTGAACCTAAAAAGACATCCGAAACGCCTGCCAGTTCAGTAAAAAGACTAGACAAAAGTCCGCCCGTGCAGCTCTCAGCAAAACCCACGGTCAGTTTCTTGTCACGAAGAACCGCTGTTGTTTTTGCTACGTTTAATGTTAAGTTCTGTTGCTGTATTTCCATATAATTTACATATGTACTATGTATGTAAATCGAAGGGGTGTCAAAGTGATTGTTTACAGCCTAGCCTTTTGTTGCGGTGGCATTGTAAGTATAGATAATGATTGATTATTTAAAGAGAAAGCTGAACGAAAGTAACATAAAAGACAAGTAAGAAGTGTTAACTAAACTAGCTAACACTTCTTGGGCAGTGGGAACTTAATCGCAAACTAAGGTCTCCTTCTTTTCGGTATAAACAGATTCCTTAGCGGTAATTATAACCGTATCCTTTTGCCCGGGCTCTTTATGGACTAGAGTGCCAGCAAACAGCCCAACGTATTGAAAAGGGTTATAGCCATATTTATTAAGTTCGGAAGAAGCACAGCAACTTGCATAAGGACTAAAGTTACCAGGCACAACAAAAGGTCGCTCATACACGTCTCCAAATAATTTATTGATAATAGCGAGTCCTGTGGTGGTATCAGAGCTATAAATCACGCCACTATCTAAGTTTCCCAAGAATGGAATATCTCGATTAGAAAATCCTTGCGGTCGAGTGATCAGGGTGACGTCTGATTGAGGTCCGCGACAGTGTTTAATTTGACTAGCCATTTTTATTAAAGATTCTTTCGTTACCGTCCCTAAGCAAGTTTGATCGGTTGAAAATAAACATCCTACTAAACGTCGAACGTAAATCGAATTTTCACGAAACTTATAATGACTACGATCATTTTGTTGCATTTGTCTGGCTAAATAATAGTAAGCCTCATGCAGAACGGCTGCGGCAACATCAGTCTGCGTCGCTAGTTCAGAAAAATATTCTTCGTCAATGGCAAGATGATCAGCGAAACCGTCATAGTACATCATACCAACAATGAAGCAGCCCTCGGGCATATACGCAGCGTAAAGATCCGTTGGTGGCGCAAGTCGTACGCCAGCTTTTAAAGGCGCGTGATTTTTGAAAATCTCATTCGCAATTTTTTTTATCTTTGCGGCAAGCTCACTATCGTACACACTCAATTTCGCAACCGCGCGGTCAAACTGAAGCTCCGCCGCTTCATTTGATAAAGGCACATTATAATTAAGTACGTTGCTGGCTTCCCATAAGTCCATCAGATGAGTTTGAGTCACGCGGCTCCCAGTCGTACAAATAAATGCACCACCACCACCGCTACTTGAAGTTCCAGTGGCCAGGCTAAAAGCTCCACTAAAAAGGATTGAACCAACTACTAGCATAAATTTCATAAAGTCTCCTTCGGGTTACATAGCCCGAGCTGAAAAATTGTTAAAGAACCTATTTGTGTAAGTAAAATGTTTACAGCCCTTTGCCCATGTAATATTAATAAATTTATCAACTGTATTTTTATAAATTTATAAACAGAGGTTATGGTGATTTTATTCGATTACTCCAATTATAAGAAATACCTAGACAGCTCATTAGGCCCTGGAATCAAAACAAAGTTTGCCGCCCACATTGGCTGTCAGCCATCGTTTCTTTCTCAAGTACTAAGGGGCGAACCAAACCTTTCTTTAGAGCAAGGCTACTTAGCCAATGAGTTTCTGAAGCATACGGCCCTAGAGACTCAATATTTTATGCTGTTACTGCAGAAGTCGCGTGCTGGTTCACAAAAACTAACGGCGTATTTTCAAAAAGAACTCGACACCATTCTCAATTCTAGAAATAAATTTGTGGCGCGCATTCAAGACGGGGCCGAGCTTTCCGAACAGATTAAGGGCGTCTATTACTCTTCTTGGGTGTATCCGCTGGTGCATGTTTTGGTTTCGGTGCCCACGTCGAATCAAATTGGTTTTCTAGTTGAAAAAACCGCGTTGTCTAGAGAATCTATTATCGACATCTTGCAATTTCTAGAAAAAAATGGACTGATTACAAAAGAAAAAACCGGTGATAAGTATTCTGTAACTAAAAAAAGAATTCACATCCCCGCTGGCAGCCAACTAGTTTTACAACACCATCGCAATTTGCGTAATCGCGTTCAGCGTTGTTTTGACGAACATCAACCTTCAAATTTGCATTACTCATCTTTTTTAGCGCTGTCTGAAAAAGATGTTTTAAAAATTGAAAAAATATTTCTAAATGCCATTGAGCAAAGCGAAGAAATATTA
>JACMNA010000172.1 GCA_014378765.1 Bdellovibrio sp.
AACCGTCATACATTTAAAAACGGCCTGGCGATTGGCGCCTGATCGAATTTGCATCATTTTTAAAAGCTTCGCGACATTTTCAGAATCACGTGCGTTAGGCCCAGCATAGCGCGCGGAATGAACGCCCGGAAGCTGATTTAGGCTTTCAACCTCAAGGCCCGAGTCTTCGCCTAAAACCCAATGGTCGGCTTTCAAGGCCTTAACCGACTTTGCTTTGATGCGCGCATTTTCTAAAAACGTTGTTCCAGTTTCTGGCTTGGGAGAAAAAACGGGCAGGTCACTTTGAGAGTAAACTTTGATTTCTGAAAATTTAGCCAAGGTTAATTTGTACTCTTCTAACTTGCCTTTATTTCCGGTGGCGATCCAAATTTCCATTGGCTATCGCTTCAGGGGAAAAAAACTGCCGATGACTTTTTCCTGTTCCAAGAAAAGTTGACCGCAACCAATTTCGGCTAAGCCCATCATGTCTAGCAATTGTTGTTTTGAAAAAGTACCTTCTTCGGCGGTGCCTTGAATTTCGATAAAATCATTTTTGTCGGTCATTACAAAATTCATGTCGGTGCCGATGTCGCAATCTTCTTCATAATTTAAATCCAATAACGAGGTCGTTATTAAATTATCTTCTTGCAACCCAACTGAAACTGCCGACACGTAATGCTTAAGCGGAATTGATTTTATTTCAGAAAGATCGCTTAACTTTTTTAAACATAATGCTAAAGCCACGAACCCGCCGGTCACCGCGGCCGTTCGAGTTCCGCCATCGGCATTAATAACATCACAGTCAATCATGATTTGTTTTTCACCAAGCGCTTTTAAATCAACGCATGACCGTAACGAGCGTCCCACCAATCTAGAAATTTCTTGGGTACGGCCGCCGGTTTGAGTTTTTTCGCGCTTCATTCGCGTATGGGTTGATCGCGGAAGCATTCCGTACTCAGCGGTAACCCAGCCAGCGCCAGATCCCGACAGCCAAGAGGGTGGTTTCGATTCATAACTGGCGGCGCAGAGAACGCGGGTTTTGCCGAATTCGACCATCACTGAACCTTCAGCGTAATCTAAAATATGTGGAGTAATCTTTATTGATCGAAGCTGGCTCGGAAGTCGCAAATCAAGTCTTTTCATAGGGCTATTCTTCGACTAGCGCCGTATTTTTGTCACTCTTTTCTTTATAGTTTTGCTCGTATTTTGTCTGATATTTCAGAATGGCCGCCGCTAAAAGTTCGGCGATTTCGGCCTGGTAGGCCGGGGAGGCTAATTTTCGAGCTTCACGACGATTCGAAATAAAACCCACTTCCACTAAGACCGACGGCATCGTCGTGTTTTCGATTACGTAAAATGGGGCGCGGCGGATTACGCTTTTTTGATCGGTCGTTTGCTGAATATTTTTAGAAAATTCTAAACTGGATTTAATCTTTCCAAACTGTACTAGATCTTCTTTAATCTTTTGAACAATTGAATTTGAATTTTGATGAGAGATAACCGCCGGCACAGAGCGCGGCGGCGCGCTGAAATAAAATTCCATTCCGCTGACGGCATCTGAATTAGAAGAGTTTGCGTGCAGACTCATAAAAAGATCGGCGTGTAATTCATTGGCAACGTTCACCCGTTGCAATAGTGACAGGCCTTCGTGTGCCGAGCGGGTCAAGCTTACGCGCACCGGGCTTGATTTTTCTAGATTGGTTTTTACTAACTCGGCAATTTTAAATACGATGTCGGATTCAATAAAAGAATCGCGAGCTGTCCCGCCGTCAACGCCGCCATGCCCGGGGTCAATCACCACGTGAAAGGGGCGGGCCTGCAACGGTACTAGGGCAGATAAAAAAAGTAGAAGTCGGATCTTTCGAATCATCGTTCTACTTTATATGTCTTTTTAAGTTAGGAGAAAAAAAAAGACGGCCAGGTATGGGGGGAGTCCCTAGCCGCCATGGGGGGGTAACATATACTTAAGCAAGGCTTGAACCAAACTTGAAAGGGTTTTTATTGCATATAGGCTGTCGATAGGCCGAGCAGTGACGTTTTGGGGCCGGCCCAGATTGTCACTCTATTAAGAAAGTAGATTATTAGACGGGCTAGACGGAAGTTCAGTCCCCGGCACCCAGATCTACTTTTCAATCTAGAATGTGAATACACTAATGATATTGAAGCCCTCTCAATTTGAGAACACCCCATCTAGCTAAGGAAGTGCCGATGACTGCATCTAAAAAATTAACTGCCGCCGTATTTTGTTTTTTGTTTATAAATTCTCACGCGAGCTTTGCGGCCGATGTTGATAACGCTCAAATTGAGGCCGAAGAAGCCATCGCGGATTCTGAAGCCACCAAGGCCGAGGCGAACGACACCAAGAAGCGCGTTGAAGATGATCGTAAAAAACGTGATCAAGCCAAAGGTGAAGCTAAAAAATCCTTTGAAAAAGCAAAATCAGCCGAAGCTGAAGCTAAAAAACAGTTAGCGCAATCTGATAAAGAAATCGCGCAAATGAAAATGGAAATGGCCGAAGCCGAACGCAGTCAGCGACTGGCCGAAAAGCAAAATATCGAACACGAAGCGCGCATTAAAGTTTTGAAAGAAAAAGTTGTTAAGCACGAACAAGAAAAATCGCAAGCGCTTGAGCGTCGAAAAAAAGCCGAAGCGACGATGAATGAAACGAACGCGCAGGTAAATAACAACGAAAAAGAAGCCGCCAAGGCCGGTGAAGAAACGGCGCGCGCCCAAAAAGAAGCCGTCGAGGCCCAGAACGCGCAAAAATTAGCGCAGCAAAATTTAGTAAAAGCTCACGCGCAGACGCAAAAATCTTTAGCCGAAGCCAAAGTCGCTGAAGCGAAAATGAATCAAGAGCGCGCGCGCTCTGAAGCCGAAAAGAAAAAATCAGAGGCCGAGATTGCGAAACTAAAAGCTCAAACCGACGCTGCCCAAGGGGTTGTAGCAAAGCTTTCGGACGAGACAAAAAAAATTCAAGAGCAAAACGAGCAAACTAAAAAAACTTTAGACGAAGATCAAAAAAAGTTTTCAAGTCTTCGTAAAGATGAAGAGAAAGTACGCGAGCAGGCGGCTAAAGCTAGTAAAGACTTTGAAAAATCACGTACGCAGTTTCAAAAAGAATCAGCCCAGATGAATTTAGAAATGGCGCAATTAAAAAGATCTCAAGCCAGCCACGAAACTGAACTTAAAAAAATTGAAGCGGAAACGCAGCGAATGAAATCGGAAGGCGACAAATTCAAACACGAACGCGAGCAAGTAGGCGGCGCCGTTGATAAAGCCAAATCACAAGTAGAAGAATCAAAAATTAAGTTAGACACGGCCCGCGCTGAAGCCGAAACTGAGAAAATGCGTTTAGAAACGCAAAAAATTCAGGCCGAGACTGCAGGCATAACCGGTCAGGCAGTGGCCCGCACGGCGCCGGCAGCTAAAGCAGCACCGGCAAATAAAGCAATGCCCGCTTCAAAAGCTGCGAATGCTAAAGTAGTCATGATGAAAAATGATTGTGCCATTAAAAACAAGGCCGAAATGTCGGGTAAAGATCTTTTCAAAGTCAAAAAAGGCGGGCGCGTCAGCGTCGTTGAAAATGGCGGCAAATGGTCAAGCGTGGTTAAAGGTAAAATGGTTCCTGAAGGCTACATCGAAAAAACTTGTTACCAGTAATGAGTCACGCATGAGCCATGACTGCCGCTGGGCCTTACATAACGCACTTAAAGGATGGACGCTTTACGATCTAGATGATCGTGAAGTGCAACTCGTCATTAAAACCATGTCGATCAATGAAGCAAAGCTCACGCACATTTGCCAGTCGGGCGCGGCCCAATGGGCAAAACTAACCGAAGCCGCTTATCCGCAATTTTTTAAAAAATTAGTTCTAGATTCAACTAACTACCCCGGCATTGATACGCAACTGACCAGTTCGGGTATTGATACTGAATACTTTGTGGTTCGTCCTAAAAAAGTAATGTTCCCACGCCTACATAAACGTTACGAAATTGAAGTTCCTTGTTTTATTTTTTCAACGACGCGCCAGTTTCATTCGACCACTTCTGATTTATCCGAAGGTGGATTATTTTTTAAAGATTTAATCCCCGAATGGGTTGCGGGCTATTTTATCGTGGGCGTACATTCCCCTGACGGCATCATTCAATTGATGTGCAGCCTCGTGGAAGACCAAAAAGAAAAAAAACGCGTGCAAATCGTTTCGGAAGAGTCTGATCCACAATTTATCGTATACAAAGACTGGCTCAGTCGTTCAAGCGCTAGTAATTAACTTACAAAGTCTTGGTCCACCGTTGGCAGAGCTTACCTTTGTAAATGACATCGCCCGTGAGCGAAAGATTTAGCTTTTCAGCAACCCTGACCGAGCGTGAATTATGTGGATCAATCAACGCCATGATTTCTTTGATCTCGAGCTCCTTTAGACCATACCGGAGCATCTCTGCAGCCGACTCGCGAGCAAAACCCCGACCCCAGTAGCCTCCGGCGAATCGATAACCAATTGCAAGTTGACCTTTAAAAGGAACTTCACTCATCTCGAAAAGTCCGCAGGTTCCGATTGGATCCGCTTGCCCTTTTAGAAACACTCCGAAACGGCCAATCCTTTTTTTAATATACTGTTGCGAGTTTTCCTGAAGGAATGCGCGCGCCTTTTCTTCAGTCATGTTCTCAAATCGTCCAGTTGAAAAATTATTCAGCTCAGGATCGTTAGAGAGTTCAATGAAAGAAAGAAGGTCATTTTCCTGCCAGAGGCGAAGGATAAGCCGTTCAGTTTCCAATTTCATAAAACAAGTTTAACTGTAAACAGCACGGGAGTCATCAAACTGGAGTGCGCCCCGTTGATCATAAACTGTCCATTAATTCACAGAATTTTGAACAGATGCTATGCTGCAACGATCTATTTCTGCGCGGGCGC
>JACMNA010000173.1 GCA_014378765.1 Bdellovibrio sp.
ACCCGCTTTTATTCGCATGGGCGGCAAACTGCGAAATCAATTTTAATTATACATGGATTGCATGAGTCGCCGGCTTTTATGCATGGATTTTCTCAATATTTTTTCGATAAAGGATATAATGTTCTGAGCTTAAGACTTCCTTTGCACATGATGAAAAATCCGCGCGATTTAAATGACGTCAAAGCCTCGATGTGGATTAAGGCCGCTGAACAAGCATTCCACCAAGCCCAAGCTTTGGGAATACAAACGGAAGTTCTAGGTTACTCGACCGGTGGAACGTTAGGGGTTTACTTAGCGCTCAATTACCCCGAACAGGTCAAAAATCTTTACTTAATTGCGCCGGCCCTTGCGCTTGATGATCGAGTGTTTCTGACAAGCACGTTAGCCGGCTGTACCAAAAAAGATTTATCAACTTTTTGTAGCGCCGCCAATGCCGATAAAATTGGATGCAAAATATTACTCGCAACCGATGATCAACTGAAAGTAATGGTCAAAGACAATATCTACTCTTCGCCGGCCGCAGGTTTTCAAGTGCAAAATCTGATTAATAAGATTGAACAACAATTCAATCCCAACCCATCGCAATCGGTTGATGGTAAAAGAGATTATTATGGCAGTTTGACGGCCACTTATCTGCAAATGAAAGTTCCGATCGTCATGATTAATTCTGAACTAGACAATGTCGTTAAAGCCAGCTTTAACGACCGTCTGATGCGAAATTACAAATACCCAAATAAAAAATTATTATTTAAAAAAATTGCGGGCGTCAACCACATCATGATTAACAAGGCGAGGGTCGACGCGTTTAAAAATTCACCGCAGATTTACAACCCTTACTTTAATGACATGACTAACTTAATTGAAGAGTTGAACCGATAATTCTACTCAACCGGATTTAGAAATAGAACTCCACGTTGACCGTCGCTGGTAGTTTTCAGAAACAATGTTGCCTGTTGCAAGCGTTCGCCAAGTAATCAGGTGATGATCAGAAAAAATTTCATATTTATAAGCATATTGCGCATAAGCAGACGCGTGCTCGACTCCATCGGCCGTCGAAACAGATCGCGCGGTTTCACAGAACGATCCGTCTTCAAACTTGTAAATTTTTGAGAAGCTAATCTGTGCGCATTCGGCTTGTTGAAAATTGTACTAGCCTTTGATGGCAATTTTTCCATTTCCGCAAGCGGGTTTACTTATCGTATTCATAGAAAATGTTCCTGATAAATCTAAGCAAAAACCGGCGTGAGCCGCAAAACCAAATAATATAGAAATAGAGATAAAAACGAACTTGTTCATACGCCACCTTCCCGAATGGCTTGAATATTTTTTTGATAATTATTTACAGATTTTTCACCTTTAAAAACCGCACTACCAGCCACCAGCACATCCGCACCCGCTTTGATACAGATAGACGCCGTTCCCGGCGCCACGCCGCCGTCGACTTCAATTAAGTAATTTCCTAAACCTTCCGCGCGCCACTTTGCAAGCTTACGAATTTTTTCAACTTGTTCTTGCTTAAAACTTTGTCCGCCGAAACCAGGTTCGACGGTCATTACTAGAACTAAATCAACCAAGCTTAAAAATGGTTTTATTTTTTCTAGCTCGGTCCCCGGCCGTAAAGTGACGCCCGGCTTACAGCCCAAGGCTCGAATCTTTTTTAAAGATTCTTTTAAAACGTCGGTGGCTTCCACGTGTAGCGTAAGATAATTTGCGCCCGCTTCAATAAAACTTTCAATGTAACGTTCGGGCCGTTCAATCATAAGGTGCACATCTAGCGGAATGGTTGCGTGGGGTTTTAATGATTTAATAATCGGCATACCTAAAGTTAAATTCGGCACAAAGTTTCCGTCCATCACATCGACGTGCAGCCAATCGGCCCCGGCGGCCGTCACTTTTTTCATTTCGTTCGCTAAATCCGAAAAATCAGCCGATAAAAGACTTGGCGCAATCAAAACTTTAGACAAAGGCGTCCCCTTTTTTAAGGCTTAAAGATTTTAAAAATTCCGAAATAGATAATTTCAATTTGGATTCAGGCTGAACTTCTAACAACGAAAGTTGTCCGTCACCCGTTTGAATCAATAATTCATCGGGCCCCAGTAATACAATTGACCCGACCGGTGCCGATCCAGTGCAATCGACAACGCGCGTGCGATGAATTTTAAGTCGCTTCCCTTGAAATAGCACAAATGTGCCGGGCCCCATTGTAAACGCACGTACTTTGTTGTGCAGAGTTTTTGCCGGAAACTTCCAATCAAGTAAGCTTTCTTCTTTTTCTATTTTTGGCGCCACTGTAACTTTGGTTTCATCTTGCTCGATCGGCGCTAGATTACCGCGGATAAAATCCATCAATTCGATATGTAATAAATCACAACCTAGCACGGCTAATTTTTCGTAAAGTTCGGTAGCCGTGATTTCATCGGTCAAGTTTACACGGCGCTCGCCAATGACGGGGCCGGCGTCTAATTTCTTAACCATTCGTTGCAGGGAAACGCCGGTGACGGTATCACCCGCTTCGATGCTGCGCTGAATGGGGGCGGCCCCACGCCACTTCGGTAGCAGGCTTCCGTGCACATTAACAGCGCCGATTTCAAAACTATCTAAAAATGATTGCGATAAAATTTGCCCAAAAGCCACCACCACGGCCACTTCCGCGCCCCAAGAATGAATAAGCGCGGTCGTCTCTGGATCTTTACGCAGATTCTCCGGTGTTACGACCGGCAAATTATGTTCAAGCGCTAAAGTTTTTACGGGCGAAGCAGTAAGCTGCATTTTTCGCCCCGCCGGTCGGTCAGGTTGGGTCACTACTCCGACCACTTCATAGTGGTCATCGGCTAATAGCATTTTTAAATGTTGAGCGGCAAAGTCGGGAGTTCCTAAAAAACAAACTCGAATCACGCTCATGCTTTTGATAAAGCTTTCTGTTTTTCAGCGCGCTTTTCGGCTAACTCTTCTTTGGTTGGATAACCAGATTTTTTTATCGTATTTTTAATTTTATTACTTCTCGTAAAACTAATGTGATCAATAAAAAGCGTTCCCTCTAAATGATCCATCTCGTGTTGAATAACAATTGCCAGTAAGCCATCGACGGTAAAGCGTAACTCATTGCCGTTAACGTCAAAGGCTTTCATTTCAACTTTTTCAAAGCGTTCGACCGTTTCAAAAAAGCTAGGTACTGATAGGCAGCCTTCATCAAAAGTAGTTTTACCTTCTCCCTTAATAATTTCGGGATTAATTAGAATCAAAGGCTGCTTGATTTTAGCCTCTAACTCGGTCTGCCCTTCGTCATCATAACGTGAAGATTCAGGATCGCGTGGGCGCGTATCAATCACCAGCATGCGAATCAACTGCCCCACTTGCGGAGCGGCTAATCCGATACCGTTCGCATCGTACATTGTCTCAAGCATATCATCGGCCAACTTCTTAAGGTCCGGCGTGAAAGTTTTAACGGTCTTTGAAACTTCACGTAACAGCGGATTGGGGTAGGTCAGAATTTCAAGTTTTGCCATATATTATGTGTAAACCATTAGCGTTTCGCGCGCAATAGTAACATGATCTCCAACTCCGTCATAACCAAATTAGGAAGCCAGGCCGCCATTAGGCGAGCTAATTGATTATACAAATCTTATGTTGGAGTCAGAACCCATTA
>JACMNA010000174.1 GCA_014378765.1 Bdellovibrio sp.
CCGACCTAGCTCAATTTAAAATTCAAATTGAGAAAAACGCCCCTCTGCCCAGTGTTGATACAGAGGAAAACTTAATGGCTTTTATGAAAGGTGAAAATGCCGTTCACGAAGGCCGAGCCCTATTCGCATCAAAATGTGCAATGTGCCACGGCGAAAATCTTGAGGGTAAAATCGGGCCTAATTTAACTGATGCCTTTTGGACCACGGGCGATGGCAGTCGCTTGGCCGTTGTAAAAATAATTACCAAAGGTTCCTCGGCAAAGGGAATGCCTGCTTGGGAAGGGCAACTTAAGTCTCAAGAAATTAAATTCGTCGCAGCCTACATTTTTTCTAAACTCGGAACCAACCCGGCCAATGCCAAAGCACCCGAAGGAACGGAGTTTAAAAAATAGAACTAAGACCGTTATTCCCTTTTTCTGGCCCGGCCGAAGTGCGTGGGAAACTCCAACGGCGCCGTGATATTTTGCAGCCATTTTTAGTTATAATTTTTTTAATCACACCTTGGATTTCCGTTAATGGAAATCAATTTTTATTATTTGATTTCAACAATCGTCATTTTATTTTCTTCGGCGCAAGTTTTTTTTCGCATGATATGCCCCTTTTATTTTTTCTGCTTATTTTAATCATTTTAGCCATATTCATTGTAACGGCAATTTTTGGCCGGCTCTGGTGCGGGTGGACCTGTCCGCAAACAGTTTTTCTGCACGCGGTCTTCAATAAAATCGAAAAATTGATTTTAGGTCCTTACACCAAGCGCGTAATCTTCTTTAATTCGGATGAGTCTTTCAGCAAAAAAATTAAAACACTTTGGGTTTATTTAATATTCTTTTTTATTTGCTGGGGTCTTGCGCATTCACTGGTGGCTTATTTTTTGGGGGCGCACGCCGTTCGGAGTGCCATCCTTGATGGGCCCACTCAGCATCTCACCGTTTTTTTACCGTTGATGTTAATGACCGTAGCGCTGTTTCTTAATTTTACATTTTTTCGCGAAAAGTTATGTTTTTACGTTTGCCCGTATGGTCGCTTTCAAAATGCTTTGCTAGATATAAATTCTTTAGGAGTGTACTACGACGCCCGTCGGGGTGAGCCACGCGGTAAGCTTGGGCCTGCGCAATTAGAAAAAAAAGGAAGTTGCGTCGATTGCTTTCGCTGCGTGAGCGTCTGCCCGACGAAGATCGACATTCGCGAAGGATTTCAGCTTGAGTGCATTGCCTGCGGAAAGTGTATCGATGCCTGTGATGAAGTGATGGTTAAGACGAAACAACCAAAAGGCCTTTTAAAGTACGAAACTGCTAACTTGCAACCCGTGAACTTAAAAAGATTTAGACTGGCGCTATATACGGTGTTGTTTCTTATTTTTAGTGGGGGTCTAGCGTGGAGTTTAAACGAACGAGCGGCCCTCGTTATAAATATCAGCCGAGCGCCGCAAAATTCTTTTAGTGTTCGTATCGAAAATAACAAAAAAATATACCAAAACCAAATCGTGATTCACTTAAAAAACGAATCTTCTGTAGCACAGTCTATTGCGATTGAATTAGATGCGAACTCTATTGCAAAAAGTTTTCAGCTGATTTCGCCTGCGACGCAACTAGTGCTAGGGGCGGGTGAAGAGATTCGCGCTATAGCATTTATAACTAATAGCGAAGAAGAATCTGCGCAAAGCGGTCAAGAAATAAAAATTATTTTTAAATCAAACCTGAATACAATTGAACAAAGTATTCGATTTATTGGAATTGATTAGTATGGAATACGCCTTAATGACTTCAATATTAGTGATGGGATTTTTAGGCAGCTGGCACTGCGGCGTCATGTGCGGACCCCTTAGCTGTAATTTTAGAAAAACCCCCCAATTTATTTCTTACCATTTTGGCCGATTGATTTCTTACCTGACCATTGGGGGCCTTTTGTTTGCGGGAACTCATTACTTTACTGACACCGATAGCAGATTACTTAAGTTGGGCGCCAGTATTTTTTTCGGAATTTTGTTTATCATTTTTGGTCTTAATCAGATGAATTTTTTACGAAATAAACACTTCGAGTTTAAATTATACAAGTGGCAAATGAAGACTCTATTAAGATATAAAAATATTTGTAATCAATTTCCAATTATCTTAGGCCTTCTGACCGGCCTGTTTCCTTGTGGTTGGCTGTATTCATTTTTAATTCTTTCTAGCCAAATGAAAATAGCTGAGCACGCCTTCTTAGTCATTTTTATCTTTTGGCTAAGCGCCTTACCTGCATTTGTCGTCATAACGGGCTTTATGAAAAACTTGGTTAAAGCTTCGCCTATTTCGTACCAAAAAATTTCTGGCGTGGTGTTAATTGTTGCGGGCCTATTTTCTATTTTCGGCCATTGGGTGCAAATTATATTCAATTTCTAGCATTTCGCGTAACAAATTTAAATGCCACACAAGCTGCCGATTTGAACCTAAATTAAGAGCAGCCATGGGAGAAAAAATGAAATCTGCAATTAGCTTTTCTCGCGAATATCACCATTCACCCGTCGTTAAACTTATCGTAACGCCGCAAACTGTGTTGAAGCGTGAAGAAGAACTTTTCTGTGACAGGTAGCCAACCAAGTACTCAACAATTAGCGGAACCACGCAATTTAACCTAGAACTAAAATTAATTAAAATCGAGCAATTATATAATACGCACCACTTGCCAGTAATCTTAACAGTAATTTTATTTGGTAGGCAGTGGGGAAAAAATCCATGCCGTCATTCAATTTATTAAGTGAATTCGAATTAAATAGGTGTTCAAATCTGGTTAAACTTTTGCATTACAGCATGGGTAAAGAAAGTAACCTCTATCAACAAAGGAAGCCTTATGAAGAATATGCCGATGATTCACAATATGAAAGAGACGATTAACAATGCCTACGGCAAAGTAGGCGTTCCTATATTACTTTACTTTTTAGGTGTTCCGGGTGGAATAGTGATTTTGATTTGGTTATTTTTCTTTCGCGGAAAGTAATCGTCCGGGGTTAAGAAATCATATTTAGGCAGATGACAATCTGCCTAAATATGATTCTGCTTTATACATTCGCGTGAGCCATACGCAGAACTATTTTTTAAATGTCCATTGCTGATTGTTACATCGATCGGTTCGTTTTTAACTGTTATTTGTATTTGCCCGCCCTCGTTTTTATAGCGATCAATCGTATATGTAAATTCTTGGCTTTGCTTGGCTGTTGGTGTGCCCCTGCAGTCGGGGCTTTTGTAAATGTTGACAGCTTGCCAGGCTTTACCGTTTCCAAATATCGTCGGTAAAATGTTTGCGGTTAAATTAGGCTTGTTTGTCAATGTATAACAATCTTTTGTAACTCAAGTTCAAAAGGCGTCTTTATCAAAAGTTTCAGTCAAAGTGCCATTTTCAAGGGGTTACCTAGGTTGGGGGCTTAAAGGTTTAAGCCAATATCTTCGAAAAATTATTTAAGTGCTTAGGTACAAAGACAGATTTTCTAAGATCCAAAATGCATTTCGTAAAGCAAGCCCAACGTTCAATAATTAATACAAAAGCGATTGTAGAAATACTTCTCGGTGAGCAATCATCTGTACCGATGGCTGCAATA